>JASHUW010000596.1 GCA_030039815.1 Alphaproteobacteria bacterium | reverse complement strand
ATCAGATCGGGCTAAGTTGCTGATTCAGTTAGATATGATAAATACGCAAAGGTGAAATGCGTCAAACGCATAGCCCTGAGCTAGGAGGAGCAGGATACCCCCAAAACCGATTATTTATGGGTAGGCCGAAATAATCGGAAGCGGATAACTATCTGATATATCGAGCGGATATGCGGGTCTAGCCGTCTAAACCGATATCGCAGCAATAGCGGGTGAAAAGGTCGTGGATCGCGGCGCGATCTTCGAACTCGGTCATCGCTCCCTCAAGAAACATTTTAGCGCAAAAGACGCGAAGGATACGCAAAGGACGCGAAGGCATCCAAACTGCGGCGAAGTCACCTTGCGCTACAGAGGCACAAAGAACACAGAGGGTTCCGCCACCTGGCTGTCTCCGTGTCCTCCGCGTCCCCGTGGTGAAATGAAAAGCGCTGCGCGCAGAAGAACTTTGCGCTCTTTGCGAACTCTCTGCGATCTTTGCGTTGAAGCGTTTTCCTTATTCGATCGGGATGAAGATCGAGTGGCGGATCTTGTTCTCGATGTGATCGGAGAGGTGGCCCTTGCCGTGGGTGTCCTCGACGAGGATCACCTCGCCCGCCTTGATAAAGCGGCTTTCGCCGTCGCTCGCGGTGATCTTCACCCCGGCGTCGAGATTGACGATGTATTGGCGGCGCGGCGCCGGGTGCCAGGTGATGTTGTGCTCGGCCTGGGTCTCGCGAAAGATGACGCCGGTCGCCGGAAGCTTCTTCGACAATTTGCTGCCGCGCCGCTCCTCGATCCAGTCGATCTCGATGTCGCGGAAATGCGATTCGCCGTTGGCGTCGGTGTAGAGGTTGTGGATTTTCATACGCTTCCTCCCTATTCGGCGGCCTTGGCTGGCGCCTCGTCCCGCATGAACAGCGGCATCACCTCGCGCGCGAAGCGGCGCATGCTCTGCCGGCCGCGCTCGCCGCCGCCCGAGCCGCCGCCATTGACCAGCACATAGCCGACCCCGGCGTCGCGCAGCTCGTCGAGCTTGCGCGCGATCTGGTCGGGATTGCCATACATCGCGCTGCCGCGATTGACGACATCGGGATCGCCGGTGGCGCGGTCGGGGCCGCCATGCACCGTGCCGTCGGGGCGGGTCGCCAGCTTCAATTGCCGCACGCGGTTGGCGAGCCGGCGCTGCAACGCGGCCTCCCGGTCCTCCTCGTTGTCGCAGACAAAGAAGGCGCGGGTGACGCCGACCATCATCGGGTCGTAGCGCCCGCCCCGCGCCTCGACCGCGGCGCGATAGGCGGCGATCGACTTGGCGACGTCGGCGGGCTGGGCGTATTGGCCCAGAAGCAGGTTGTAGCCCTTCTCAGCGACCCGGCGCACCGAGGACTCGCCGCCGGCGCCCATCCAGATCGGCGGGTGCGGGCGCTGCGCGGTCGGCGGCTCGACCACGACATTGTCGAACGCCCAATACTTGCCGCGATGCGAGAACGGCTGGTTCGAGGTCCACGACTTGACGAGCACGTCGAGGCATTCGTCGAAGCGCGCGCCCGCCGCGTCCATGTCGACGCAAAAGCCGCGGAACTCGTTGTAGCGATAGCCGCTGCCGATACCGAAATCGAGCCGGCCGCCCGACAGCAGGTCGAGGGTCGCCGCCTGCTCGGCGAGCAGCACGGGGTTGTGCCAGGGCAGCACGATGACCGCGGTGCCGAGGCGCAGGGTCGTGGTGCGCGCACCAAGCCAGGTGAGCAGGTTGAGGGTCGCCGAGACCTGGCCGTAGCCGGTGAAATGGTGCTCGACGACAAAGGTGCCGCGGAAGCCCAGCGCCTCGGCCTCGACATTGTAGTCGATGAAGTCGCGGAACCCCTCGGCGCTGTCGAATTCCGCCGCGTCCGCGCTCGACGGCCGCCGCGCCGCCGCGCTGCCGAACAATCCGAACTGCATAGCCGAGCTCCCTCTCCTGCCGCCGGCAGATTACGGCGACGCGCCGCGATGTTCAAAATACACGATACTCATCCTGGCTATATGGCTTAAGCAACGGTCGACTTTGCTCCTTTCAGGGGCTTCGAAGCGATGGCTATCGGGGTTGATGCGCCGGTGGTATGCTGGGCGTCGTCATGCGTCGATTGGCTGCGATCCCGATGAGCGTCCTGCTGCTCGCCGTGATGCCCGCGCTGGCGCAGAATGCTGACCCGTTTCACGAAGTCGCGCCGACGACGGTCCTGGCACCGGTCAAGGATGACCCATTTCAGATGGCGCCAGCTGACCCCGTTCCTGTCCCGAAAACGCCGCCGCCGCTCCCGCGCCGGGTGCGCGAGCCGGAACCCGAGACGGTGGTGACAACGCCGCCGGCGCCTCCACCGCCGGCGCCCAATGCCAAGTGCTTCACCTTCAACAACAAGCAGTTTTGTGAGTGAATCGATGGCACGCGATGAACGCCGCCCCGCCCGTGCTGCGGAACGGGAATAACCATGTTCGCGTATCATCTTCGATTGCACGTTATGCGCACATGATCGGGCTAGACATCCCACCGGTGCATGGATTGAGCAGCATATGAATCGAGCAATCGTTGCTGGTGTGTTGGCGCTTTTCCCATTGGGCGCATTGGCCGACGATGGAATCGGACGGTATCAAGCTCTCGCCATCCCAGAGACCGCCAACACCGTATCCGCAAGCACGATTTTATTTCTGGACACACGTGACGGACATGTTTGGGAATGGAGAAACGCGCATACAATGGACGACAAGGCGAGTGCTGGGGAATTTACTTACATAGGTAAGCTGATCCCAGGCGGCACTTCGCCCACACAGCTGAAGCCACGGCCAAGGGTCGACAAGTGCTTCACGTTCAATGAAAAGCAGTTTTGTGAATAGGAAAATAGGAAAGATGAGATAGATGCGGCGACCTCTTTATTGCTTAGCGCTAGCAGTCATTTGTTTGGGACTACCGGATGCGGCTGACGCGACTATGGATCAACTAAGGGGGCTTTCAGTTGAAGTTTCTTGGAATAGAAGCTCAGTATTCGGCGGCGTTCCGCGTCCTGTTTCGCAAAATGGGAAGATACAGCTGTATGTTGGTTTAAATGGTCATATATTTGAGTATAATCATCTGGCGCAATTTGACGGGCAGCGTTCCTATTCCTCCGTCAATACGCCGGACAGAGCGACGGCGACCACCAGAAATAATGGCCTCGTCGTAATGCATGCCTGGACGGTAGAGGGTGGCAATTTGCAGCTGATCGCCCCGCTCCAAGAAGGTTTTGCCGTTACCTCGATTGCAATTGATCCGGTCAAAATGACCTGCACCTACGCATACGTCGACCAGCCCGACCCGAAGACGGGGAGGGTTGTGACGCTACATCCAAGTACCGGAGCGCCGTACCAAGTAATTTCCCGCAGCCCCGGCGACTACACCTGCAGCGTCAAGCGCGGGAATATTTTTGCTTCCGACCAGTGAACGCAACCAGGCTTCTACGGTCAGCGTCGATGTTCGCTATCGGCTAAGAGGCGACCCGCAGCTTGCGCCGCGCCGGGCGCTTGGCGGCGAGCGCCAGGCGGCCGTCATCGTCCATGTCCTCGACCATGGCGCGGATCGTGCGGGCGACCGCCTCGCGCGCGAGCGAGGCGTTGCGACTGGCGCGCACGCCGAGCGCCAGGGTGCGGAACACGCCGTCTTCGGTGATGCGATGCGCCTCGAGGAGACCGCGGGCGCATTCGCGCGACGCCGAGGATAGCGGCAGCACCGCGGCGCCCATACCCTGCGCGACCATCAGGCGGATCGTCTCGTGGTCATTGAGTTCGGTCTCGACATTGAGCTCGACGCCGTGCCCGGCGAGCAGCGCGTCCATCGCCGCGCGCAGCCCGTCGCCGAGGATCAGCGGCGTGCGGCGCAACTCGTCCCCGGTCACGACGCCGGTGGGCCGCATCCCGGCGCGGGTCACCAGCACCATCTCCTCCTCGGCGAGACGGGTCGATTGGATCAGGCGGCTGCGCGACAATTCGGACAGCAGCGCGATATCGACCCGGCCATCGATGACGAATTCCTCGAGCCGAACCATGCCAGCATGCATGACCTTCAGCTCGATCATCGGATAGTCGCGGCGCATGCGCGCCAGCAGATCGGGCACCAGCACCGGGCACAGGGTCGGGGTGATGCCGAGGATGATCTTGCCCGAGGGGTGCGCGTCCTGGGCACGGATCTCGTCGCCGGTACGCTCGATGTCGCGCAGGATGCGGGTGGCGCCGTCGAGCAGTTTCTGCCCGGCTTCGGTGAGCCGCACGCCGCGATTGGCGCGGGTGAACAGCGCGACGTTGAGCTCGTCTTCGAGGCGCTGAACATGGCGGGTCAGCGCCGGCTGCGCGACATGAAGATGCGCCGCGGCGCGGGTGATGCTGCCCAACTCGGCGATGCGGACGAAATAATGCAGGCTGCGCAACTCCATCGCGGCACCCTTCTTGAAAGACGGCTTTGCAAACCAACGGCGCGATGATAACGCCAGTCATGCCTCTACGGTATGGGGCGGATCAAAGAACAGTATTTGTTTGATGGCGGAGCGCGGCCTAGGCTTTTGACCGAGCCTCCCGCAACGGGCGCAGAGACGAGGACAGAGCCATGGAGTTCGGCTGGTACCACGAGTTTCACCGGCAGGTGCCGGGGCAATCGGACGCCGACGCCTTCGCGCAAGGCTTCGAGCAGGTCGAAGCCTCCGACGAATGGGGGCTCGACGTGTTCTGGCTCGCCGAAATCCACCAGCAGGCGCGGCGCTCGGTGCTGAGCGCGCCGATGAACGTCGCCGGCCAGATCGCCGCGCGCACCAAGCGCATCAAGATCGGCACCGCGGTGCACGTGCTGCCGCTGACCCACCCGCTGCGCCTCGCCGAGGAGACATCGACGGTCGACCAGGCGAGCCGCGGCCGCTTCATCCTCGGCGCCGGGCGCAGCGGCAACCCGCGCGGCTACGCCGCCTATGGCGTGCCCTATTCGGAGAGCCGCGAGCGGTTTTACGAGACGCTCGACATCCTCAAGACGGCGTGGACCAACGACACCTTCTCCTACGACGGCAAGTACCACAGCTTCAACGAAGCGAAGGCGGTGCCGCGCCCCTACCAGCAGCCGCACCCGCCGATCCGCATCGCCGGGGCGAGCGAGGACACCTTCCCGACGCTGGGTCGGCTCGGCTATCCGCTGTTCGTCTCCGTGCGCAGCGGCTCGCTGGTGGGCTTGAAGCCCGACCTCAAGGCCTATCGCGACGCATGGGCGGAAGCCGGCAACCCCGGCAAGCCCGAGGTCTACCTGCGCCTTTCGATGCATTGCGGCGAGACCGACGACGAGGCCAAGGAAGAGGGTGAGCCGAGCATCATGGCCGGCTACAAGTCGCTGATCGATCGGCTCGAAGGCTCACCCAACGCGCGGCGCCGCGCCGAGGTCGAGGAAGTGAAGCGCGCGACCTATGACGACGTGCTGCGCGACAAGGTCATCGTCGGTGAGCCAGACACCGTGGTCGACCGGCTCAAGGAGCTCGAAAACGAGCTCGGCATCGACGGCATCCTGTTCGAGCTGAATTTCGGCGCGGCGATC
>JASHUW010000595.1 GCA_030039815.1 Alphaproteobacteria bacterium | reverse complement strand
GCCTTGAAGGCGCGGTTGAACGGGCCGATCGATTGGAACCCGGCGTCGAGCGCGATGGTCAGGATCGGCACCTGCGCCTGCGCCGGGTCGGACAGCGCGGCGATCGTCTCGGCCAGCCGGTAGCCGTTCACGAAGCTGGAAAAATTGCGATGGCCGAGCCGCTGGTTGATCAGCCGGCGCAGCCGGTATTCGGGAAGGCCGAGCCGCCCGGCCAGCGCCGCGATGCCGAGCCCTTCTTCGCGATAGACCCGCTCTTCGTTCATCAGTCGCCGCAGCCGTTCGAGCAGCCCGCGTTCCTCGGGGTCGATCGCCACCGCGGCGCCGGCGACCGGATCAAGCGGGTTCGCGGCCGCCACGGGCGAGGCCTCGATCTCGGGCTCCGCCCGCAAGCCGAGCCGCAGCGTCGCGGCGATGGCGGCCAGCACGAGCACGATGGCGGCGCTGATCGTGGTGGCATAGCCGCGGCCATCGGGCACGGTCAGCGCCCCCTGCACCGTGAACCCCGCCATCGCCAATGCCGCGGCGATCGCCAGCACCAGACGGAAACGGCGTCGCCCTTCGACGAGATCGCCCGCCCGGCCGCCCAGCACCTGCCACACGCCGACGGCGACCAGCACCAGCGCCGCGCCGTTGACGATGCGCCAGAGCCACCAGCGATCCGCCGCCATCGCCGCGATCGCCAGCACCGCCATGCCCGCGCTGGGAAGCCAGGCCTTCCACGACGGACGGAACGCATCATCGAAGGTTGCCCAGGCCCAAAGCTGAAAGGCGGCGGGCGTCATCACGCTCAACAGGCGCAAGGGCCACAGCCACAGAACGTTGCTGGTCGCGAGGCCCGGCGCGGATTCGACGAGATAGGAGGCGCCGCCCAGCATGAACAGCACGTAATAGCGCGGCGCCGCGGATCGACATCCGTCGCGCCACGCAAACAACGCGATCAGCAGCAGGATCGCGATTCCGCCGCCGCGCAGTCCCGCTTCGATCGTCGACATCCAACTGCGCCCTCTGGCAGGGGCGCAGTCTACCACACCGCCGGGATTTTCCTCCTCTATGCGGCGCCGGCGATGAACGAGCGCATCGAGTGCGCCTCGTATTCGATCTCGTCGAGGCGGCTCTTGACCAGATCGCCGATGCTGACGATGCCGACCAGCCGCCCGTCATCGACCACCGGGAAGTGGCGGATGCGCCGGTTCGTCATCTCGGCCATCAGCTCGGCGACGCTGTCGGCCGGTTCGCAGGTCACCACCGGGCAGGCCATCACCTCGCTGACGCTCACCGCCAGGAGGTCGCCGCCATAGCGGCCCAGCGCCTCGACGATGTCGCGCTCGGAGAGGATGCCGACGACGTTCTCGCCGTCGTCGCTGACGACGAGCGCGCCGATGCCGCGCAGCCGCAGCACCGCGACCGCCCGCTCGACCGTCGCGTCGGGGTGGATCGTCACGACGGATTTGCCTTTGGTGCGCAGGATCGTGTGGACGTTCATGGGGGACTCCACTCGCTTTCCTCCGTGATCTTAGGACAAAATGTCGCAGGCTGGCCACGACAAAGACGCGACCGCCGGCGCATCGTCGGGAACCGCCGCCCAGGGGTGCCGTTCCGCGCGAAATTACCGCAGCGAATGAATAATTTCGCGATAGGCGGCCTCGGGAAACGCCTTCAACGTGCGGGTGCGCACGGTCCCCATCTGCCCCAACAGCAGCATGAACCGGGCTGCAACCGCGTCGTCCGGCGCTTCGTAAACGAGCACAAGGTCGTAGTCGCCCAGGGTCATGTAGATCGAACGGAATTCCCCGCCCATCTCGGCCAGCGCTTTCTTGGCCGTGTCGACGCGGTGGGGGGATTCCTTGACCTGTTGGGCGCCACGGTCGGTCCAGTTGGCGAGGGCGATGTATGTCGGCACGGCGGACCTCCCTTTATCCTGGTGTTTGTTGCGCTGCGGCAATGCACCGCAGCTGTTGCGTTCACCAAAGTTTTAGATGCGTTCGTATATAGATTAGGTGCGGCCGGTGCCGTGAGAAGGGTTGGCGAGATGCACGACTGGATGGCGGATTGGCGGAAATGGACCCCGGCGGAACGCGCCCTCGCCATCGCCATCCTCGCCGCGACGATGGCGGTGCCGGTCGGCATGCTGCTCGGCATCACCAGCCCCGTTTAAAACCAAGCGCTTCCCGATAGTTTCGCGCCGCGGAGCAGCCCTGGAGGCGGCGCTGCGATGGGCGCGCGCGGCCGCACGACAAGCTCACCCGAAAACGGCGCGAAAGTTGATATCGATCAATTTGATTCGAACGCGCCCTGTTAGTCAGGGCAAATGACCCTCTACCGCATCCACTTTCTCGATCACGGCGGCAACATTCGCGCCACGCATCATGTCGAGCACGATGATGACGAGGCGGCGATAGCAGCGGCGCACCGGCTCAACGTGCTGCCGGGCGTTGCCGCTGGTTTCGAGGTTTGGCAAGACGACCGCCTCGTCCATGAGCATCGAAATTAGCTGGCGTTTTATACAGATAATATTTGTTTAAATAATTCTGGTTGACCCCACGATAAATGTGAAATAGGGTCAATTTACAGCGCCGATTTCACCGCGACCTTGCGGGCGCTCGAAAAATGCAGCTAAGGAGGCCGTACCCGTGTCCGTTACCGCTGTCGTGCCGGCGATCGATGTCGCCGAGCCGGTTCTCCGTCGCCCTCTGCCGGAGCCGCTTCCCACCCTCCCGAGCGTCGTGCCGGGCCAGCTCTGGCTCATCGAGCTGTCGCCGGGTGAGGCGCCCGCCGCCGCGCCGCGCTGGGCGCTCGACGGCGCCAATGTCGTGATCTACGACCGCGCGCTCGCCGATGCCGTGGCGCGGGCGCTGCCGC
>JASHUW010000059.1 GCA_030039815.1 Alphaproteobacteria bacterium | reverse complement strand
GCGGCTGAGCCTCCCCTATCTGTGGCGCGGGCTCGTCACCCTGGCAAAGATCATCGGCAAGATCGGCCTCGCTGGCGACTATCGCCGGGCATTCTGGCGCATGGCGTGGCCGGCGCTCAAATCGGGCAAGCTTGACGAACTGATCGCCACGGCGCTGGTCGCGCACCATCTGATCCGCTTCGCGCAGGACTGCACGCGGCAGCGCGCGACGTTCTTCACCGCCCTGCCCAGCGCTGCCCCGGCGGTCAAGGAAGCTGCGTAATTTTATTCACCTCCCGCGGGTCCACGTCGTCATTCGCGGTCGGTGCCGCTTAAGACGTGGATGGCCGGGTCCGGCCAAGGAGACCGGAGAAGAGTGCAGACGAGTTCGGTCAAGCGACCCGTTTCGCGCGCCATTCGCCGGCGCCGAACTGGGTGCGGTTGACGATCCCGGCGTTCTGCGCGCTCGCGGCGCCGAGCAGCACCCTGCCTTCCATCGCGCCGTCCTTGAGGCGGCCCTCAAAGCGGTAGGACATGCGGCTCCCCTCGTAATTCTGCTCGAAGGAGAACTGCACCATATCTGCGTCGAGGCTGCCGGTGACCGGGCCGTCGAACTGCGCCGATTTCTGCTGGCCGGCAACGACGGCGCCGTTCTGTTCGAGCGCGAGCCGGTGGGTGCGCGCGCCCTGCAGGAACTCGACGCGCAGCTCCCAGTTGCCGGCGATAGTGAGCGAGGGTGCGTGCGCCGGGACGCGCTCGGCCTGGGCGGAGACGAGCAGCGCGGCGACGACCGCATCGCCGACCTGCTCCGCCTCACCCGGCTGAAGCTGGAACGGATCGACGGCGATCGAGTTCTCCGTCGCCGAATTGTCGTCGAGCATGACGCGAGGCTGGCCGTCGAGCGCGCGCTGGCGCAGGGCCAACCCGTCGAGCGGATACTTGTCGCGATCCCAGACGATTTTGAGCCGCGGCACGCGATCGACCCCGGCGGGCGCGACGATCTCGCTGGTCACGCCGGGAATCTGCGCGACCCGCCGGGCGATGGTGGCGCAATCGTCGTCCCACCGCTTGCGCTCGGCAGCCTCGTCGCGCTCGCCGAACCAGACTTCGAGCGCGGCGAGCACGCCGACGATGTCCTCTTTTGATACCTTCATCGGCCGGCCGAGCGCCTGGTGCGGCGAGGCGTTGCGCCACGCTGCCTCGACGAGCCGCCTGCTGCCGAGCAGGAGGCCGGAGGTTTGCGGGCCGCGCAGGAACTTGCCGCCGCTGTAAATCACGAGATCGGCGCCGCGCGCGAGCCACGGTGAGGGCCGCTCGATGTGCTCGGAGGCGGCGTCGACCATGATGGGGATGCCCTTGGGCTTGCAGACGCTGGCGATTTCCTCGAGCCGCACGCTGGTCAGATGCTCCTGCTTGCCGAGCAGCACGACGAGCGCGACGGGATGCCGCAGGGCCTCGTCGAGATCGGCGCGGGTCTCGATCTCGATAATCTTGCAACCGCACATCCTGACCGCCTGGTCGTAGGCGAAACGTTGCTTCGCGGGGATGATGACGCGGTTGACCATGCCTTCGGTGAACGGCAAGCGGAGCATCTTGACCGGGTCGTTGCCGGCGACGCAGGCGGCGGTGCCGAGCGCCACGGCGGCGGCGCTGCCGCAGGTGACGATGCCCGATTCGGCGCCGGTCAACTCGGCGATGCGCTTCGAGGCCGCCGCCATCAACTCGTCGAGGTTGACGAACTGGCGCGAGGCCGCGTCGATCGCGACGCGCACCTGCGGCAGCATCAGGCTGCCACCGTGCATCGTGCGCACGCTGCAGCAATTGATAAACGGGCGGACGCCGAGCGCGAGGTAGGGGTTTTGCGTCATGCGATCTCCGGGAAGAGTGACAAACTATAATCCGCCGCCTTTCATCGTCATACCGGCGAAGGCCGGTATCCAGATCAACTCTGAGCCCCGGCCGGAGTTCATCCTCGGGCTATCCGTCGGACAGACCCGTGGTCGGGTGACGATGTGGTAGATATCGCGCTCATGACCGCATCGTTTGACGAAGGCGCGTTGGTACTGTTTTCCGGCGGGCAGGATTCGACGACCTGCCTGGCGTGGGCGTTGGCGCGCTTTGGCGCGGTCGAGACGATCGGGTTCGATTACCGCCAGCGCCATCGCGTCGAGCTCGACTGCCGGGCGCGGATCGCCGAGCGGCTGCGGCGCGAGTTTCCGCACTGGGCGGCACGGCTCGGCGAGGATCACGTGGTCGACCTCTCAGTGCTCGGGACGATCAGCGAGACGGCGCTCACCCGCGACAGCGCGATCGCCTTCAGCGCCAGCGGGCTGCCGACCACGTTCGTCCCCGGCCGCAACCTGCTGTTCTTCGTCTTCGCCGCGGCGACGGGGTATCGGCGAGGGCTGCGGCATCTCGTCGGCGGGATGTGCGAGACCGACTATTCGGGCTATCCCGATTGCCGCGACGACACGCTGAAATCGCTGCAGGCGACCCTGTCGCTCGGCATGGACCATCGCTTCGTGATCCACACCCCCTTGATGTGGCGCGACAAGAAGGCGACCTGGGAGTTGGCGCGCGATTTGGGCGGCGACGCGCTCGTCGAGCTGATCCGCGCGGAGAGCCACAGCTGTTATCTCGGCGAGCGCGGACAGTTGCACGATTGGGGATATGGCTGCGGCGCGTGCCCGGCTTGCGAGCTGCGGCGCAAGGGTTGGGAGGCGTTTGCGAGCGCATAAGTCATGAGCTACGCGGTCAAGGAAATCTTCTACACGCTGCAGGGCGAGGGTGCGCTCACCGGGCGGCCGGCGGTGTTCTGCCGCTTCGCCGGGTGCAATTTGTGGTCCGGGCGTGAGGAAGACCGCGCGGGCGCGGCGTGCAATTTCTGCGATACCGATTTCGTCGGCACCGATGGCAGCGAGGGCGGGCGCTACGCCGATGCCGATGCGCTCGCCGACAAGGTCGCGGCGCTGTGGCCCGAGCGGGCGCACGCCAAGTTCGTCGTCTGCACCGGCGGCGAGCCGCTCCTCCAGCTCGACACGCCGCTCATCGACGCGCTGCACCGGCGCGGCTTCGAGATCGCGATCGAGACCAACGGCACGATCGCGCTGCCGCCCGATATCGACTGGGTCTGCGTCAGCCCCAAAGGCGGCAACCCGTTGGTCGTCACCGCGGGCGACGAATTGAAGGTGGTGATCCCGCAACAGGGGCTCGACCCGCTCGCCTTCGCCGAGCTCGGCTTTCGCCGGTTTTCCGTGCAGCCAATGGATGGCCCCGAGCGCGCGCGCAACACCGAGCTGGCGATCCAATTCTGCCTCGCCCACCCGCAATGGCAGCTGAGCCTGCAGACCCACAAGATCACGGGGATGAGGTAGCGCCTTAATCCGGCCAGCGGCGGTGCAGCCAGAACCATTGTTCGGGGCGCTCTCGGATCCAGGTTTCGAGGGTCTGGTTGACTGCGGCCATCAGCGCGAGCGTATCGGCGGTGCGGTCGCCGCTGTCGGGCAGGGGCAGCTTCGGGTAGACCGTGAGGCGGAAATGCGCGCCGTGAAGCCGCTCGACGCGCACCGGCAGCACGTCGCAGTCGAAGCGCAGCGCCAGCATCGCCAGAGCCGGAGCGGTCATCGCCTCACGACCGAAAAACGGCACGGCGATGCCGTCGTTGAGCTTCTGGTCGGCGAGCAGGCTCAGATGTCCGCCGCGGCGTAGCGCCGCGACGGCGCGACGGGAGGCGACCGCGCCTTTCGGGATCAGCTCGCCGGCGTCGCCGCGCAGCCGCGCCAGCATCGCATCGACCAGCGGGTTGTTGGCGGCGCGGTAGATTTGCGCCACGTCGATGCCGTACTGCCCGCCGGCGAGCGCGGCAATCTCCCAATTGCCGAGATGGCCGGAAAACATGATGACCCGCCCAGCGGCGAGGGCATTCTTGAGATGGTCGAGGCCGCGCACCTCGACCCGGCCGCCAGCGAAGACCTTGATCTTCTTCAGGTGCGGGTACTCGTAAGCGACGCGGCCGAGATTGTCCCACATGCCGCGGATGATGGTTTCGATTTCCGGTGCGGTCAGCTCGGGGAACGCGGCGCGCAGATTGATGCGCGCGCGTTTGGTGATGCCGAGACGCGGGCCGATCAGCCGGCCGGTCAAGCCGCCGAGCGCCGAGGCCCAGTCGAGCGGCAACAGCCCCAGCGCGCCGATCAACAGCGCCGCCAGCCAGGCCTCGACCCGGGATCGCCAGGCAATGTCGGGCGAGGGCGGATCAGGCTGGAGCGGCGCGTCGGGCATCGCCGTTCCGCTCAATGAAGGGCGCCAAGAGCGCGTCGAGCACCGCCGGCTCGCGCCAGCGCAGCGCGACGTCAAGAACATCGATGCCGGCGCGCTCGGATTCCGGTAGCCGGACCCAGTCCTTGCGGGTCGTTACGAGGTGCGCGCCGGCGGCTGTCGCCTCACGGCGCAGCGCCGCGAGCTCGGTGGCGCGATAGGGGTGGTGGTCGGGGAAGGGGCGCTCGGCGACCAGCAAGGCGCCGAGCGCGCCTAGGCTGGCGAAGAATTTTTCCGGCCGGCCGATGCCGGCGAAGGCGACGACGGACGCACCGGCGAAGCGCGCGCCGTCGACCGGCTCCAGCGCGGCGTGGAGCACCGGCTTGACACGGGTCGCGAGCGGCGCGCCGTCGCCGATCAGCACGATCGCGTCGGCGCGGGCGAGGCCGGCATCGATGCGTTCGCGCAGCGGGCCGGCGGGGATCAGCCTGCCGTTGCCGAAACCGTATGCGGCATCGACCACGACCAGCGACAAATCCTTGGCGACATGAGGGTTCTGAAAGCCGTCGTCGAGGATGATCGCCGTCGCACCGCCCGCGACCGCCGCCTCGACACCGGCGGCGCGGTCGCGGGCGACCCAACACGGCGCGACGGCGGCGGCCAACAGGGCTTCATCGCCGATGCCGGCGGCATCGTGCCGCTGCGGATCGACCCGAAGGGGGCCGGCGAGGCTGCCGCCATAGCCGCGCATGACGATGGCTGCATCGACGCCACGCGCTGCGAGGATCACGGCAAGCGAGAGCGCAACGGGCGTCTTGCCCGAGCCGCCGGCGACGATATTGCCAACGCAGATCACCGGCGCCGGTGCGCGATACGGGTGCGCAAGCGAGCGGCGCAGTCGGCCGGCGGCATCGAGCGCGGCGCCGAGCGGGGTCAATAAGCCCGCGAGAAAACCCGGTTCGTCGCTCCAGAAGTCAGGAGCGCGCATCGCCGTTCGCGGTCGGCGCGCCGGTGGGGCAGAGCCGGTCGAGCCAGGGCGCCAGCCGGTCGAGCACGGCGTCGAGCGTGCCGAGCCCGTCGGCGGCGACGCGGGCCGCACCCTTGGCGCGCTTGCCACGCAGCTTCGCATCGTCGAGCAGGTGCGCCACCGCGGCGGCGAGGGCGTCGGTATCGGCGACGGTCTCGGCCGCGCCGGCGGAGGTCAGCGCTTCGGCCATCGCCGAGCAATTCGCGGTATAGGGGCCGAGCAGCACCGCGCAATCGAGCCGCGCCGCCTCGAACGGGTTGTGCCCGCCCTTGTCGATCAGCGATCCGCCGACGAAGGCGATACCCGCCAGGCTGTAGAACACGCCCAGCTCGCCGAACGTATCGGTGAGGTAGATGTCGGTGTCTGGGGCGATGGACTCGTGGCGGGAGCGGCGGGCGAGGCGCAGGTCCCGCGCCACAGCAAGCGCGGCGATGTCGTCGCCGCGCACCGGGTGGCGCGGCGCGATGATCGTCAAGAGGCCGGGGTGCGCGCCGGCGAGGCGGCGGTGCACGGCCATCGCGATCTCTTCCTCGCCTGGATGCGTGCTGGCGGCGAGCCAGCGCGGCCGATCGCCGATCTCGCGGCGCAGCGCGACGAGCTTGCCGGCGTCGGCCGGCAACGTCTTGGCGGCGGATTTGAGGTCGCCGACGCTGGCGACATCGGGCGCGCCCAGCTCGCGGAAGCGGGCGCCTTGCGCCTCGTCCTGCGCGAGGCAGAGCGCGAACGAGCCGAGCATCGGCCGGGCGAGCCCGCCCCAGCGGCTCCAATTGGCGTGCGAGCGCGCTGACAGCCGGGCGTTCAGGAGCAGCATCGGGATCCGGCGCTCATGGGTCATCAACACGAGGTTGGGCCACAACTCCGATTCGACCCAGACCGCGAGATCAGGACGCCAATAATCGAGAAACCGCGCGACGGCGCCGGGCAGGTCGGCGGGAACGAACTGATGACGCGCGCCGCGCGGCAGCCGCGGTTCCAACAGCCGCGCCGCGGTGACCGTGCCGGTGGTCAGCAGAATTTCGAGACCAGTACGCTCTTCGAGCATGCGTTCGATGAGCGCCAGCACCGAGGTCGCCTCGCCGATGCTCGCGGCGTGCATCCAGACCAGCGGCGCATCGGGGCGCACGCGGCCGGGCCGACCGAGGCGCTCGGCGAAACGCTCGTCGTCTTCCTTGCCGCGCCGCCGACGGGCGTTGAGATAGGCGATGACGAGCGGTGTCGCCGCGGCGGTGAGGCCGCGATACAGGGCGGGAAGGATCACCGCTTCTCCCCGCCGGCGAGTTCCGGCGTGCGCGCCGGTCTTTGCCCGGATTCCGGCTCGGGTTCGGGAACGGGAGCGCGCGGCGGAGGCGGCGTCCATTCGCGGCCGACACGGGCCTCTGCCTCGACGACCATGTCGAGCATGCGGCGCTCGACCTCGCGCCGGGCGCGCTCGACGCCGTTTTCATCGAGCCGATCGCCCAGCGCGATAGGCTCGCCCCAGATGAACGCGCCGCGGCCGAAAGGCAGGGCGATCTCCATCCGGTCCCAGCTGCGCATCATGCGCCGCCGGGTAGTGGCGAAGGTGACGGGCACAATCGGCACGCGGGCCAAGCGGGCAACATTGATGATGCCGTTGCTGGCGACCATCGCCGGGCCGGCAGGCCCGTCCGGGGTAATGCCGACGCAGTCGCCGGCGGCGAGCGATTTGACCATCGCGCGCAGCGCCGCGGTGCCGCCGTGCCGGGTCGAGCCGGTCACTGTCTGAACGCCGAAATGCGCGACCGCGTCGGCGATGATGCGGCCGTCGCGATGCGCCGAGATCAGCATGTGGATCGGCGCCAGTCGCTGCCACGCCATCGGGATCATCATCAGCCGGCCATGCCAGAAGGCCAGGATGAACGGCCGGCCGGCATCACGCAGGCGACGCGGATGGTCGGCGCCCTCGACGCTCCAACGATTGGTGGCGTAGACGAAACGGATGTAGAGGTGGATCGCATAGCACAGCAGCCGGCGGAGCCGGTCGCTGCGGATGAACTTCCGGAGTTTGCGGCGCAGCAGGTTCATCCCGGCTGGGCCTCGGCGGCGAGCGCTGCGGGCTCTTCCTCGGGGGCGAACTGGGTCTCGTAGAGCCGCGCGTAGAGGCCGCCGCGCGCGAGAAGTTGTGCGTGCTTGCCGCTTTCGACGATGCGGCCGCGATCCATCACGCAGATGAGGTCAGCTCCGACGATCGTCGATAGGCGATGGGCGATGACAAGGGTCGTGCGCCCCTGCATCAGCCGCTTGAGCGCCGTCTGAACTTGGCGCTCACTTTCGTTGTCGAGCGCCGACGTCGCCTCGTCGAGCAGCAGGATCGGCGCGTCCTTGAGCATCGCGCGGGCGATCGCGATGCGTTGGCGCTGACCGCCGGAGAGCCGCGTGCCATGCTCGCCGACCAGCGTGTCGTAGCCCCGCGGCAACTCGGCGATGAAACGGTCAGCGCCGGCGGCGGCGGCCGCCGCCGCGATTTCGGCTTCCGTGGCGCTCAAGCGGCCATAGGCAATGTTGGCGCGCACCGTGTCGTCGAAGAGGCTCGCCTCCTGCGCCACCAGCGCCAGCGCCGCGCGCAGCGACGCGAGGGTGACGGTGCGGATATCCTGGCCGTCGATCGCGATGCTGCCGGCGCTGACGTCGTAAAACCGCGGGATCAGGTTGAGCACGGTCGATTTGCCCGCGCCGGACGGGCCGACCAACGCCACGGTGCTGCCGGCCGGGACGGTAAGGGTGATGCCGTCGAGCGCGACGGCGGGCGGCTGATAGCCGAAGCGGACATCCTCGAAGCGAATTTCCCCGCCGGTGACGCGCAGCGGCCGCGCGTCCGGCAGGTCACGGATGTCCGGCTCGATGTCGAGCACCTCGAAGATGCGGTGCGCCGCGGCCAGCCCCTCCTGCAGCGAGGCGTTGAGATTGGCGAGGCTTTTCAAGGGCTGGTAAGCGAGCAGGAGCGCGGTGATGAACGAAAAGAACGCGCCCGGCGTGCGCGCGTCGTTGATCACCTGGTAGCCGCCATAGGCGATCACCACCGCGACCGCGGCGCCGCCCAGCGCCTCCATGATCGGCGAGGCGCGCGAACGAGTGCGATTGGCGCGGTCGACGAGCTGGTAGATGCGCTCGAACAAGGTGGCGGCGCGGCCCTCCTCGTAGGACTCCATGCCGTACGCCTTGACGTGTCGCGCGCCCTGGAAGGTCTGGCTCAACAGCGTCGTCAACAGGCCGATCTCGACCTGGGTGTTGGCCGAGACGCGCCGCATGCGCCGGCCGATGCCGACCAGCGGCCGGATCGCCAGGGGGAACGCGAAGCACGAGATCAAGGCCAAGAGCCAATCCTGATAAAACATCAACGCCATCAGAAAGACGACCGTCACCGCATCCTTGCCGATCGCGGCGAGCACATTGGCGGCGGCGTTGCGCAGCAGGAGGACATCGTTGGTGAAGCGCGAAATCAGCGTGCCGCTGGGGTTGGCGTTGAAATAGGCGAGGTCGGCCCGGATGAGGCGGGCGTAAAGCGCCATCTGGACGTCGGTGATGACCCGCTGACCAACCCGGGTCATCAGCACCGCGACGCCGTAATCGGCGATGCCCTTGAGGATCGCGAGAATCAGCGCCGCGCCGGCGATGACGACGAGCAGGCTCGCCTCGCGACCGACGAAGATCCGGTCGAGCATCGGCTGCATCAGCCAGGCGCGCAGTGCCGTGCTGCCGGCACCGACACCCATGCAGACAAAGGCCAGCACGATCATGCCGACATGGCGCGAGATGAAATCGCGGACGAGCCGCCGTACCAAAGTGCCGGTCGCAGCCTCGCCTTCCGTCGCCGTGCCCGATTTGCCCCGCATCGACCCCAGGCCGTCATTGTGAAGGCCGTCATTTTGGCAACAGCCTTCCGGCCGAGGCTCTATCCCGCCGGCCGGAGCGCCGTCAACGCCGCCTCCGAGTTTATTCGATATTCTCCGGTCGTGGCATCCCTGGCGCTTAAGCCCCCGCCACGGTCAGGTCGTCGATGCGGATCGTCGGCGCGTCGGCACCGGTCTTGAATTCGAGGTCGTTGGCGGCGACCATGCGCAGGAACATGTCCTTGAGGTTGCCGGCGACCGTCATCTCGCTGACCGGGAACGCAATCTCGCCGTTCTCGATCCAGAATCCGGCGGCGCCGCGGCTGTAGTCGCCGGTGACGCCGTTGATCCCCATGCCCATCAGCTCGGTCACGTAGAAGCCGCTCTTGATATCGGCGTAGAGCTCGGCGGGGGTCTGCGCGCCAGGCTCGATCCAGACATTGGTGGCGGCCGGCGCGGGCGGCGAGGCGGTGCCGCGCGCCGCGTGGCCGGTCGTCGCCATCTTCAGTTGCCGCGCCGAGCGCAGGTCGAGCAACCAGGTGGTCAGCACCCCCTTGTCGATGATCGCGCGGCGCCGGTTGGCGATGCCCTCGCCGTCGAACGGTTTCGAGCGCAGGCCGCGCTGACGGTGTGGGTCCTCGGTGATGGTGATGGCCTCGGGGAAGATCTGCTGGCCGAACTTATCCTTGAGGAAACTGGTCCCGCGGGCGATCGACGGGCCGGAAATCGATCCGAGCAGGTGCGAGATGAAGCTGCGCGAAACGCGCGGGTCAAACAAGACGGGCACCTTGCCGGTCGGCAT
>JASHUW010000594.1 GCA_030039815.1 Alphaproteobacteria bacterium | reverse complement strand
GGCAATCGAGCTGCAGCACAAAGCCCGCAGCGACGACAGCCTCATATTCCGGGCGCATCGCTTCGGCGATCGCTTCGAGATAGGCCTCGTGGCTCGGGTAATAGCCGTTATGGAAGAACAACGAGATCAGTCCCGGCGACGCGGCCGACAGAAATCCCTCGGTCGCTGGCGTGCTCGCCAATGCCGCCTTGAGGTTCGCGGCGTCGGTCTCGGCCGCCGCGGCGTCGCGCAGCGAGATCGGGCCGTTACAGCCCGGCGTCTTGCGGCGCGAGCGGCCGGGATCGCCGAACACGCGCCGCGCCAGCTCCGGAAAATCGACGAGGTCCTGATAGGTCAGCGGCCGGCTCTCGCCGCCGAAGCCGGCGAGCCGGTCCTTGATGTAGGTGGCGTAGCTCGGCTTCGACATCTCGCCGTCATTGACGATGTCGATTCCCGCTTTTTCCTGGGCCTTGACGATGTCGACGACCGCCCGCGCGATGCGCGCGGCAAGCGCGGCGCCATCAACCGGGATGCCCTCCTCCTTGGCGAACATGATCCGCACCAGATCCGCCGGTCGCGGCAGGCTGCCGGTATGCGTCGTCAAAAAGCGCTCGGTGCTGCGTTTCACGCGGCGTTCTCCCTAGAGGGCCTCCCCTTTTGCCGCCGAGTCTGTGCTAGCGTGCGGCAAAACGGAAGGGGAAGATGGCGTATTCGCGGTATCTGCCGGCAGCGCTGCTGACGATCGCGCTCGCCGGGTGCGCGCTGACCGAGAAGCCGACCGGACACGGCCCGCAATGGATCGGCCGGCCGGCCTCCGACCTGATCGACGCCAACGGCAAGCCCGACCGGCTGGTCCGCCTGCCGTCGCCGTCGCTCTCGACCGTGTTCCTCTATCTCGGCGGCGCCGAACCCGGTTTCGCAATCTGCGAGCGCGACTATTTCGTACGCGGCCAGACGGTTGTCGGCTATAGCGAGCACGGCACCGACCCCAAATGCAACCGGCACGGCGGCAACCTCGACTAGCGGCAAATTCAGGAGGCGCGGATGGGCTATGAAACGATCACCGTGAAGCCGATCGCCGGCGCGCTCGGGGCCGAGATCGCCGGCGTCGATCTGAGCCGGCCGCTCAGCAACCAGCAGCGCTCGGAAATCCACGACGCGTTCCTGCGGCACTGCGCGATCTACATCCGCGACCAGGAGCTGGACGGCGACGACATGATGCGCTTCGCGCGCTATTTCGCCGAGCCGGCGTTTTATCCGTTTGCCGAGGGCATTCCGGGCTATCCACAGCTCTTCGAGCTGCGCAAGGAGCCCGACCAGCTGAAGAATGTCGGCGGTCGCTGGCATTCCGACACGACCTATCTCGACGAGCCGCCGATCGCCACGATGCTCTACTGCCGCGAGGCCCCCGAATTCGGCGGCGATACGATGGTGGCGAACCAGTACCTCGCCTACGAGACGCTGTCGCCGGGCATGAAACGGATGCTCGACGGGCTCACCGGGGTGTACAGCGCCGGCGGCGACCGAACCGGGCGCGAAGAGAACAAGAACATGACGATGCGCAATACCGACAGGACCGAGCAGTACGTCGCCGAGCACCCGGCGGTGCGCACCCATCCCGAAACCGGCAAGAAGGCGCTCTACGTCAATAGCGAGCACACGGTGCGGTTCAAGGACATGGCCGCGGAAGAAAGCCTGCCGCTGGTCGAGTTCCTGCAGGCGCATTGCACGCGCCCGGAATTCACCGCGCGCATCCGCTGGGAGAAGGGCACGCTCGGCCTCTGGGACAATCGCTGCTGCCAGCATTTCGCGATCAACGACTATCACGGTCAGCGCCGGGTGATGTGGCGGCTTCCGGTGGGCGCGGAGGCGGTGGTTTAAAAATAGTCGTCACCCCCGCGAAGGCGGGGGCCCAGGAGCATCCGTTTCGTCGCTTGCGCTGGATTCCCGCTCTCGCGGGAAAGACGAATTAATGGAGTGCCGCTGGCTCTCTGAGGTGGCAGGCGACGTGGTGGCCGGGGAAGATTTCGCGGATCGGCGGTTCTTCCTTGGCGCAGCGGTCGAACGCGAGCGGGCAGCGGGTGCGGAAGCGGCAGCCCGAGGGCGGGTCGATCGGGCTCGGCACGTCGCCCTTGAGGATGATGCGCTTGCGCTCGACCTCGGGGTCGGGGAGCGGCACCGCGGATAAGAGCGCCTCGGTATAGGGGTGCTGCGGCCGGGCGAAGAGCGCGGCGCGGTCGGCGAGCTCGACGATCTTGCCGAGATACATCACCGCGACGCGGTGGCTGATGTGCTCGATGACCGCGATGTCGTGCGCGATGAAAAGGTAGGAGAGGCCGAAATCGCGCTGCAGGTCGACGAGCAGGTTGATGACCTGGGCCTGCACCGAGACGTCGAGCGCCGAGACCGGCTCGTCGCAGACGATGAGGCTCGGGCGCAGCGCCAGGGCGCGGGCGATGCCGATGCGCTGCCGCTGGCCGCCGGAGAATTCGTGCGGGTAGCGGTCGAGCGCCTCGGCGCGCAGCCCGACCTTCTCGATCAGCTCCCTCACCTGCTTTTCCAGCTCGTGACCCGCGGCGACACCGAAATTCTTTAGCGGCTCGGCGACGATGCCGCGCACCGTGAGGCGCGGGTTCAATGACGAATACGGGTCCTGGAAGACCACCTGGAGCTGACGGCGGTAAGGCCGCATCGCTCCTTTGGAGAGGCCGTCGATGCGTGCGCCGCCGAGCCAAACTTCGCCCGCGGTCGGGTCGATCAGCTTGAGGATGGTCTTGCCGACGGTCGACTTGCCGCAGCCGGATTCGCCGACGAGGCCCAGGGTCTCACCGGAGGCGATGTCGAACGACACGCCGTCAACCGCGCGCACCTGGCCGACAGTCTGCTGCAGCACCCCCTTCTTGACCGGGAAATGCTTGACCAGGCCCTTGACCGAGAGCAGCGGGGCGGCCGTCACAGGGCGGTTAGCCGGTCGGAGTGGAAGCACGCCGCGAAGTGGCCCGGTTCCTTCTCCTCGAAGACGGGCGCGGTGTGACGGCAGATCTCGGTCGCCAGGAAACAGCGGTCGGCGAAGGCGCAGCCGGGGATCGGCTCCTTCAAGGAAGGCACGGTGCCGGCGATTTCGGCGAGACGCGGCCGCTCGCCGGTCTCGACCGCGCCGAGCCGCGGCATCGAGCCGAGAAGCCCCCTGGTGTAGGGATGCAGTGGGCGGCGGAACAGCGCCTTGACCGGCGCTTCCTCGGCCTTTTTGCCGGCATACATGACGATGACGCGCTGCGCCATCTCGGCGACGACACCGAGATCGTGGGTGATCAGCACGATCGCGGCATCGATCTGCTGTT
>JASHUW010000593.1 GCA_030039815.1 Alphaproteobacteria bacterium | reverse complement strand
CGAAATTCTCGGCCAGCTCCGACGCCGCCGCCGCCTCGAAGCGCAGATCGATCTCGATCTCGACCGATTTTTCCAGAGTGCGCGCGATCTCGACCGGCTTCAGTCGACGCAGCGTCGGTTGCGTGCGCTCGATCAGATCACCCAGCCACATCAGCAAGTCGAGATCGCGGGCGAAGGCGCGGGTGATCCCCGGCCGCAGGACCTTGACCGCGACCTCCCTCCCCTCGCTCGTCACCGCGAAATGCACCTGCGCGATTGAGGCGGCGGCGACCGGCGCGTCGTCGAACGATAGGAACAGGGTGTCGAGCGGGCAGCCGAACTCGGCCTCGACCAGCGCCTTGGCCTCCACCGCGGGAAACGGCGGCAGCCGGTCCTGAAGCATCGCGAGATCGGCGGCGACCTCATCGCCCAGTAGGTCGGCGCGAGTTGCCAGCATCTGACCGAGCTTGATAAAGGCCGGGCCAATGTCCTGAAAGGCAGCGGCAAGCCGCTGGCCCGGACGCGCCGCGCTGCCCCGGCGGCGGAACAGGCGAGCAAACGCGAACAGCGGCTTCGCGCCGGCCAGCGGCTCGACAAGAAACAGCGCGTCGTGCCGCGCCAATGTTACGGCGATGCCGACGACACGCGCCGCATGACGAAAGCTGCGGAAGAAGCCGAACAAGGCTGTCCGCTTACAGCCGCCAGGCCGAATGCAGCGCGGCGACGCCGCCGGTCAGATTGCGGAACCGCGCCCGCTCCAGCCCTGCCGCCTCGATCAGATCGCACAGCGCAGACTGCGACGGGAAACGACGGATGCTTTCGACGAGGTAAGCGTAGGCATCGCGGTCGCCGGCGACGATCTGGCCGATCAGCGGCAGGACGCGAAAGCTGTAAAGGTCGTAGGCGGGCGCCAGCCAGGGCGCAGCGGCCGGGGCGAACTCGAGGCACATGAAGCGGCCGCCGGGTTTCAGCACGCGCCGCGCTTCGACCAGCGCCTGCTTGATATGGGTCACGTTCCTCAGGCCAAAGCCGATCGTATAGAGGTCGACGCTGCGGTCGGCGACAGGCAGTGCCTCGGCATCGCCGCAGACCCATTCGATGCCGGCAAGAAGGCCATCGTCGATTGCGCGCGCGCGGCCGATATCGAGCATCTGCTCGTTGACGTCGCAGACCACCACGGCGCCGCCCCGCTCCGGATCGAGCCGTTTCAGCGCGCGGCAGGCGATGTCGCCGGTGCCGCCGGCGACATCGAGCAGCATTTGGCCCGGCCGGGGCGCGAGCCAGGCCACCATCGCGTCCTTCCAGCGCCGATGGATGAAGCCGCTCATTAGATCATTCATCAGGTCGTAGCGGCTGGCGACGCTATCAAAGACGGCGCGCACCAGCGGCGCCTTCGCCGTCTCGGGGACGCGGCGGAAGCCGAAATCGGTCTCAGCCTTGGGCTGCTCGCTTGTCTCTTTATTGCGCATCGGGCAGGAAGATAACGTTATTCGCGCGCAAACGGCACCCGCCGGAACGAGAGACGATGCCCGAACTGCCCGAAGTCGAAACAGTGCGCCGGGGTTTGGCGCTGAAGATGACCGGCCGACGCATCGTCAAGGCGGAGCTGCGGCGCCAGGATTTGCGTCGGCCGTTTCCACCGATGCTGGCGCACACCCTGACCGGGGCGAAGATCGGCAAGCTCGCGCGACGCGGCAAATACATCCTGATCGAGCTCGACGACAGCGGCACGCTGCTCCTGCATCTCGGCATGTCGGGGCGGATTACCGCCGGCCCGGCCGACATGCCGCACGCACCGCACGATCATGTCGTGCTGACGCTCGACGACGGCACGGTCGTCCGCTTCAACGATGCCCGCCGCTTTGGCCTCCTGGACTACATGCGGCGGGGCGAGGAAGCCGCCCACCCGTTGCTCGCGGGCATGGGCCCGGAGCCCCTGGAGCCCGGCTTTGACGGCAAATATCTGGCGCGAAAGCTTGCCGGCAAGATGACGTCGATCAAGGCCGCGCTGCTCGACCAGAAGATCGTTGCCGGGCTCGGCAACATCTATGTCTGCGAAGCGCTTTACAGAGCGGGGCTGTCGCCACGGCGGCTCGCAGCGACCGTGACCGGCGCGCGTGCCGACAAACTCGCCAAGGCGATCCACGAGACGCTGACCGAGGCGATCGAGGCCGGCGGATCGTCGCTACGGGATTACGTTCAGGCCGATGGCGAACTCGGCTATTTCCAGCACCGCTGGGCGGTCTATGGCCGCGAGGGCGAGCCCTGCCCCGGCTGCACCTGCAAGGAAGGCGTGCGCCGCATCGTGCAATCCGGCCGCTCGACATTCTTTTGCGCCAAGAAGCAGCGCTGAGAGGAGAAGCCATGAGCGACAGCCCAAAGGGCCAAACGGCTGAAAAAACCGTGCTGGTCGAACGGCAGGGCGCGGTCGGCATTGTCCGCCTCAACCGGCCGTCGACGCTCAATGCGCTGAGCGCTCAGCTCATCACCGAACTTGGCTCGGCGTTTGACGAGCTCGAATTCGATCCGCAAATCGGTGCGATCGTGCTCACCGGCAACGAGCGTGCCTTCGCCGCGGGGGCCGATATCAAGGAGATGCAGGCAAAAACCTACATCGAGGCGTACAGCCAAGACTTCATTACCCGCGGTTGGGAGCGGGTCGGGCAGTGCCGCAAACCCGTCATCGCCGCGGTCGGCGGGTTCGCGCTCGGCGGCGGGTGCGAAGTGGCAATGATGTGCGACATCGTCATCGCCGCCGAGACCGCCAAGTTCGGTCAGCCGGAAATCCAGCTCGGCACGATGCCCGGCGCCGGCGGCACGCAGCGCATGCCGCGCTTCATCGGCAAGGCCAAGGCAATGGACCTGTGCCTGACCGGCCGTATGATGGATGCGCAGGAAGCCGAGCGCGCGGGGCTCGTCAGCCGCATCGTCCCGGCGGACAAGCTGCTCGAAGAGGCTGTCGCGGTCGCCGCGCGGGTCGCCGCGATGTCGCAGCCGATCGCGATGATGGTCAAGGAGTCGGTCAACCGCGCCTTCGAGACGACGCTTGCCGAAGGCGTTCGCTTCGAACGCCGCCTGTTCCACGCGACTTTCGCCACCGAGGATCAGAAGGAAGGCATGGCGGCTTTTGTCGAGAAGCGTAAGCCCGCGTTCCGCAATCGATAATAAAATCGTTGGCCGGTTCGGTTGACGCCCGCCCCAGCCGCCGATATAAGCGCCGTTTCCTTGAATCAGGCGAGCCAGGATGCCTCACCATAAATCGGCGGAGAAACGGCTCCGCCAAACCGAGAAACGCACCGCGGTCAATCGCGCGCGGATGAGCCGCGTGCGCACCTTCGTCAAGAAGGTCGAAACGGCGATCAGCAGCGGGAACAAGGCGGCTGCGGAGACAGCCCTGCAGGCCGCGCAACCGGAGCTCCACCGCGCCACCTCGAAGGGCGTCATGCATCGCAATACCGTGGCCCGCAAACTGTCGCGTCTAGCAGCCAGAATCAATGCGTTATGAGATGATTCGACAGTTCTATGACAAGTTGCGTGACAATCGTGTCACGGGATGAAATTTTTTTGAACTAGCCTGTCGATCCTGTTGCCATAGCCCAGCCATCAAGCTAAAGTTTGCCTCGCCGGAGCAAAAAACGCCGAAGCCACCGGCAAACCGAGTATTGATCAAGAATTGCTGTGATTAAAAAAACACGAGCGCAGTAAATGCGTTCGCGAACAGGGGGAAGCGTCTAAAAAATATCACACCGACTGAGCTGTAATACTGGCTCTCGCGGAGCCCGAGGCGACAGCTTTGACCGCACCTTTGGTATCGATGCTTGAATCTTCTGAAGGGGGTGACGTTGGTGGGCACGACGACCGATTCCAAGCCGATGGGTGCCATGCCGCAAGGATCAAGCGATTGGGACCGGGTTTTGGGCCGCATGAGGCGGGAGGTCGGCGAAATCGCCTATCAGTCGTGGTTCGGGGCGATGACGGTCGAGCGGATCAGTGGCGGCGAGGGGATTATCGCCGTGCCGACCCAGTTCTACCGCGATTGGGTGAGGGTCCACTACGCCGACCGGCTGCTGGCGCTGTGGCATTCGGAAAATCAGGCGGTTCGCCGCATTTCCTTCATCGTCGATCCACGCAGCGCGCAAGGTAAGCGCGCCACCGGCTCGCGGCGCGAGCCACCGGTGTCGGCGGCACCGGCGGCGCCGTCGACGATCGAATTCACTGGTTCGCCAGATACGATCGACGACAAGGGTCTCTCCGCTCCGCTCGACCCGCGAGCGACGTTCGAGAACTTCGTCGTCGGCAAGCCCAACGAGCTGGCGCATGCCGCGGCGCGGCGGGTCGCCGAGGCGTGCGTCGCGCCGACGCATTCGGTGCCGTTCAACCCGCTCTTCCTCTATGGCGGGGTCGGGCTCGGCAAGACGCATTTGATGCACGCGATCGCCTGGCATGT
>JASHUW010000592.1 GCA_030039815.1 Alphaproteobacteria bacterium | reverse complement strand
GCCCAGGAGCGACGGTTCGATCGCTTGCCCTGGGTTCCCGCTTGCGCGGGAATGACGAAACGTTTTGATCACTTCACCGACGAGAAGCTCGTCGGCGCGAGGAACTGGTTGCTGATCGAGGCGACGATCGGCCCGTTCTTCTCGGTCTCGGCGCGCGCGGAGAGCCACTCGGGGTCGGTACCGAACTTCGCCATCTTGGCCTCGCGCTCGGCGAGCGACTCCCATTTGAGGAAATATGTCAGGTCGTTGTTGCCCGGGCCGACCAGCGTCGTCCAGAACCCGGCCTGATGGATCGCGTGCTTCTCCCACAGCTTCAACGTGATCGTGTCGAAGCGCTTGATGAGATCGGGCAGCCGGCCCGGCACGCAATGATAGACGCGCAGTTCGTAGATCATGGTGGCTCCTTTCCCGGCTTTGGTGAGTGACCTTCAGAGCTGAAACTTTCGAACGCTCCCCGACGAAAAGCCGGGGCCTCCCCGCACCGTCTGTGGCGCCGAAAAGTGGATCCTGGCTTTCGCCGGGAAGCGGTTGGAGACAAATCATCCCAGCCGTGCCTCGACCCAGGCAGCGGCATCGAGTGTCCGTTCGTCCGCGAAGCGCTGGCCGACCAGCTGCACGCCGAGCGGCAACCCTTTGGGCCCGCTCCCCACCGGCAAGGTCACGCACGGACACCAGGACAGCGTCCAGGTCGCGTTGAACGCCGAGCTGCCGGTCGAAGCGAGACCTTCGGGCGCCTCGCCCGGCGCGCTCGGCGTCAGCAGCAGATCGACGTCGCGGAAAATGTCGTCGAGATGCGCACGGAATGCTTCCGCGGTCTCCAGCGCCTCGATGTAGTCGGCGAGCGGGATCGCCGCGCCGGGATCGAGCACGGTGTCGAGCAGCACCTGGCTGACCTGGTCGCGATGCTCGAGATGCTCGTAGGCGTAGTTATGCGCGGCTTCGTAGTAGAAGACGCGTTGATGGGTCTGCGCGATGTCACGGAACGGCGCGGCGAATTCCACCTCACCGACCTTCGCGCCGGCGGCGGAAAGCTTGCCGGCCGTACGCTCGATGAGCGCATGGGTCGTCGCGCCGGCGACATCCCACTGCGGCGTGCGGCAGACGGCAATGCGCGGCGCGCCGGCGCCGCGGTCGATCTTCCGGTGCGGCATGCCGATTAGCGCCGCGCGCAGCAGCGGGATATCGTCCAGGCTGCGGCAGATGAGGCCGAGCGTGTCGAGGTTTTGGCATTGCAGCTTGATCCCGACTCGGCTGAACTCGCCGAGGCTCGGCTTGTAGCCGACGACGCCACAAAACGCCGCCGGGCGGATTGTCGAGCCGCCGGTCTGCGTGCCAAATCCGACCGGCACCTGGAAATCGGCGACCCCCGCCGCCGAGCCCTGCGACGAGCCGCCGGGCGTGTGCGCCGGGTTCATCGGATGCACGGTCGCGCCGGGGAAACGATTGGCGAACTCGGTCGTCACCGTCTTGCCGAGGATCGTGCCGCCGGCCATGCGCACCTGCGCGACGCAGGCGGCGTCGGCGAACGGCCGGTTGCTCCGATAGATCGGCGAGCCGTGCTCGGTCGGCATGTCGTAGGTATCGATCACATCCTTGACGCCGATCGGCAGTCCGGCGAGCAGGCCGGGCCGGCCCGCCTTGTCGGCTTCGCGCGCCTGCGCGAGCGCGTGCTCGGGGTCGAGATGGATCCAGGCCTTGACCGAGGCGCGCGCTTCGATCCGGTCGAGGCAATCGCGGGTCAGCTGCTCGGCGGTCAGCGCGCCCGAATGGAGACGGGGAACGGCCTCGGCGGCCGAAAGCCGGTTGCTGTCGCTCATGCCCGCGCCCCCAATCTGCTCTCGACCCAAAGGGCGATATCGAGCAGCCGCTGATCACCGTGCCGTTTGCCGACCAGCTGGATGCCGACCGGCAGACCATCCGGCCCCTGCCCCGCCGGCAGCGTCAGGCACGGCATATGAAGCAGCGTCCACAGCCCGTTGAAGATCGCGTCGCCGGTCGAGGCGAGCGTCCTGGGCGCCTGGCCGGGCGCCGGCAAGGTCAGGATCGCGTCGAACCCGCCCGCCCAGTCGCTTGTGGCCGCACGCATGCGGTCGGCCTCGCGCCAGGCGGCGCGGAACTCGTCGAGCGTCAGCTTGAGCCCGCCGGCGATGCGGCCGTGCCGCAGCGCCGGGCTCAGCAGCGCCTCGTGCCGCTCCCGTTCCGGCGCATGGTTGCGCGGCGCCTCGAAAAAGCTGTGCCGGTTCTGGATCTCCGAGACATTGCCACAGGCGTTGGGCAGCTCGCCCTCGACCACCTCGGCGCCAGCGGCGGCAAGCCGTTTCGCAGCGTCCTCCAGCACCGCCTTGCCCTCCGGCTCGGCCTTGTCCCAATGCGGCGTGCGGCACAGCGCGAGACGCGGCGCACGTTCCGGCATTTCCGGCTTGTCGTAGGGGATCGCCATCATCGCCGCGCGGAACAGCGCGATGTCGGCGACCGAGCGCGCCATGATGCCGATCGTGTCGAGCGTCTCGGTGTTGGGGTGCATCCCGGCTGGCGCAAACATGTTGAAGCTGGGCTTGAAGCCGACCACGCCGCAATAGGCCGCCGGGCGGATCACCGAGCCGCCGGTCTGCGTGCCGATCGCCAGCGGCACCATGAAGTCGGCAACCGCCGCGGCCGAGCCGCTCGACGACCCGCCGGGCGAAAAACGGGGGTTGTGCGGGTTCGCGGTCGGGCCGGGATGGCGGTTGGCGAATTCGGTCGTCACCGTCTTGCCGAGCAGTACGCCGCCCGCCGCGCGCGGCAAGGTCGCGGCGCTGGCAGTAAAACTCGGCCGGCAGCCGGTATAGATCGGCGAGCCGTAGCCGGTCGGCATGTCGGCCGTGTCGAAGATGTCCTTGATGCCGAAGGGGATGCCCTTCATCAGCGAGCCGCGCGAGGCGGCGCGCGCGGCGGCGAGGGCTTCGTCGCCGGCAATATGGGTCCAGGCGCGCACCACCGGCTCGCGCGCGCGGATGCGCTCGAGGCAGCTTTGCACGACGGCCTCGGCGGTGAGCGCGCCGGATTCGATCCGGGCGGCCATCTCGACCGCGCCGAGGCGATGAGGTTCGGGGTTCGGCATGGGGGATCCTGAAGCCGCGACGCCGTATCTCAGCACAGCTTGCCGCCGAGCGCATGCGCCTTCTTTTGGCTATGCTGGCGCGGTGATGTGAGAGGATGCGGATGGCGGTGGCGATCTCGATAAAGGGCGTGCTGATCGAGGACGGCAGCGTGCTGCTGCTCGAAAACGAGCGTGGCGAATGGGAATTGCCCGGCGGCCGCCCGGAGCTGGGCGAGGACCCGGCCGAATGCCTCGCGCGTGAGTTCGCCGAGGAGCTGGGCGCCGTGGTCGCGGTCGGGCCGATCGTCGATTGCTGGAACTATGAGGTGCTGCCGGGCCGGCACGTGATGATCGTGACCTATCGCGTGACCCGCGCCGAGGCGGCCGAGCTGCGCATCAGCGACGAGCATCGCCGGCTCGGCTGGTTCGCGCTCGGCGAGCTTGAGGGGCTGAACCTGCCCGACGGCTATCGCCGCTCGATCCGTGCCGCCGCGAGCGACCCGACCTGGCTCGGCATGGCCCGCGAGCTGCATGCGATCGCGCAGACCGGCGGGCATTTCAGCAAGAACGATTTCGACACCCAGCGCTACGATAGGCTGCGCGTCATGGCGAGCGAGCTGATGGCGCTCGGCTCGGGCAGTGCGATTGAGCAGATCGCCCATCTTTTCGCGCAGGATGTCGGCTACGCGACGCCGCGCGTCGGGGTGCGCGGCGCCTGCTTTCGCGACGGGAAAATCCTTCTGGTGCGCGAACTGACCGACGGAAAATGGGCGATGCCGGGCGGCTGGTGCGACGTCAACCAGAGCGCCGGCGAATGCGTCGAGCGCGAGATCCGCGAGGAATCAGGCTATACGGCGCGAGCGGTGAAGCTTGTGGCGGTATGGGAGCGCAGCCGGCACAGCCCGTCGCCCTACCCGTTTTCGATCTACAAGATGTTCTTTATCTGCGAGCTGACCGGCGGCGCGCCGCAAACCAGCATCGAGACCAGCGCAATCGGCTTCTTTGACGAAAACCAGCTGCCCGAGCTGTCGCCCGGCCGCAATCAGCCGTACCAGATCAGGCGGATGTTCGCGCATTTCCGCCAGCCCGACCTGCCGACCGAATTCGACTGATCAACGCTCATGCGGCCGAGGCGTCATTCCCGCGCAGGCGGGGGCGACAAGAACGCGGGAATGCTGCGACGCCTTGGCCGTATTCTGCTGTTTACGATCACCGGCCTGCTGATCGGCTCGGTGTTTCTCGTCGTCGTCTACCGCGAGGTGCCGCCGCCGGTAACGCCGCTGATGCTGATCCGCCTTGTCGAAGGCCGCGGCATCTCCAAGTCATGGCGCCCGCTCGACGCGATCTCGCCCAACCTGATGCATGCCGCGATGGCCGGCGAGGACACCAAGTTCTGCGAGCATCACGGCTTCGACTGGGAGGCGATCCACGCCGATTGGCGCCGCTATGAGGAGGGCGCGCGGCGGTTGCGTGGCGCCAGCACGATCTCGATGCAGACCGCGAAGAACGTCTTTCTGTGGCCGGGACGCGACTGGATCAGAAAGGGCCTCGAAGCCTATTTCACCGTGCTCATCGAACTTGTCTGGGGCAAGGCGCGGATCATGGAGGTCTATCTCAACATCGTCGAATGGGGCCCCGGCATCTACGGCGCAGAGGCGGCCGCGCAATACTATTTTCAGAAGACGGCGCGCGCCCTCACCATCGACGAAGCGGCACGGCTGGCCGCGATCCTGCCCGACCCGTTGAAATGGTCGGCGAGCCGGCCCGACCGCTATGTCGCCGAGCGCGCCGCCTTCATCCGCGCGCAGATCCCGGATTTGCCGCTAGCGACCGCTGCGTGTCGCGGCATTGCTGGTCAGTAGCAAAAAAGTTTCGCTCCCCGGCGAAAGCCGGGGCCCAATTTTCAGCGGCAAGGCTGCGGATAAGTAGGCGGCTAATCTGGGCGCTCCATCTTGCCGTCGGCGATATCCGCGGCGCGCAGCGCGGGATCCCGCCGGCTTGGATCGCCGTAACCGCCGCCACCGGCGGTTTCGACCGTAACCCGGTCGCCCGGATGCAGCACCGTCGCGATTTTCGACGGGATGACCTCCTCGCTGCCGTTGGCGCGGCGGATCGCCGAGCGGGCGCGGCCGCCCGCGCCGCCCCCGTTGAGGCCCGCGGCGGCGCTGAAATGCCGCTCGCCGCGATGCGAGAACGACACGTCTCCTTCCAGCACCTCGTAGTCGCGCACCAGGCCGAGCCCGCCGCGCCATTCGCCGTCGCCACCCGAGCCAGGACGCAGCGCGACGCGATGGAGGCGGATCGGCGCTTCCATCTCCAGCGCCTCGGCCGGCAGGTTCATGCAGTTGGTGGCGTCGGTCTCGATCGCGTCCACCCCGTCGCCGCGCGGGCCCGCGCCGCTGCCGCCGGCGATCAATTCCCCGACGACATAGTTGCCGGCCGCGCCTTGGCCCCCAAACGCCAGCACATGCAGCTCACCGGCCGAGGCGGCCGGCGCCCGGTCGCCCATCGCCGGCGCCAGGGCGCCGACCATGCAGCCGGCGATGCGCTTGATGGTCGAGGTGCGCGCGTTGACCGGCGCCGGGGCTTCGGGGTTGACGATCGTGCCCTGGGGCAGCTTCAGCGAAATGGGCCGGAAGCAGCCGCCATTGGTCGGGATGTCGGGGTCGGTCAGCGCCCGCACCGCCCAGCACGCCGCGGCGAGCGACCCCGACGGCACGCAATTCAATGGCCCTTTGACCTGGCCGCTCGTACCGGCGAAATCGAACTCGATCGCGCCGTCCCTGACCGTCGCCGCCACCTCGATGCGGATCGGCTTGTCGAGCTCGATGCCGTCATTGTCGAGATAGTCGACATAGCGAT
>JASHUW010000058.1 GCA_030039815.1 Alphaproteobacteria bacterium | reverse complement strand
GCCGACCTCCCGCCCATCCATAAAGATCCGTTCGACCGGTTGCTGATCGCGCAGTGTGTGGTCGAAGGCATCACCCTGCTGACCGCCGATCGTATGGTCGCTCGCTATCCGGGGCCAATCGAACGCGTCTGACCTCGCGAAGTTCGGTGGTTATCGCGTAGGATAGCCGAAAGGGCGGGAGGAGATGCGGTCATGCTGTTCAAATGCCGGCCGGAGGGATTGCCGATCCCGGGGCGGTTTCCGGGGCCGGCGCATGCGCGCGGCAAGTGGTTCACGATCGACATCCACTGCCATCTGTTGACCGAGAAGGCCGAGAAGATGGTCGCCGATGCCGGGCTTTCGATGGACTGGCAGCCGCGCCACCAATTCGCCAACGAGCTGACCCGCGAGACCAACCGCGAGCAGGCCAGACGGACCCGCGTGCAGTTCACCTCGGTCGAAAAGCGCCTCGCGGACATGGATCTGATGGGGATCGACATCCAGGCGATCACCCCCTCGCCGGCGCAGACCTTCTACAGCGTGCCGGCCGAGCTCGGCTTCGAGACCGCGCGCGTCATCAACGACAACATCGCCGATATCTGCGGCCGGCACCCCGACCGCTTTGTCGGGCTCGGCACGGTGCCGTTCCAGGCGCCGGAGCTGGCGGTCGCCGAATTGGACCGGCTGCACAAATCGCTGGGCCTTCGCGGCATCGAGATCGCCACCAATGTCGCGGGCGCCGACCTCTCGGAGCCGCGCTTCCGACCGATCTTCCAACGCGCCGAGGAGCTGGGCCTAGTGCTGTTCATGCACCCGACCGGCTTTCCCGAGGCGAGCCGCTTCCGCGACCATTACTTCACCAACATCATCGGCAACCCGCTCGACACCACGGTCGCGGTGCATCACCTGATCTTTGGCGGGGTGCTGCAGGATTGCCCGAATTTGAAGCTAGTGCTGTCGCATGGCGGCGGCTACCTGCCGGCCTATTCGGGCCGCATCGACCATGCCGCCTCGGCCCGGCCAGACACTTGCACCTGTTTGCGCCACATGCCGACGACGTATCTGAAGCGGCTCTTTTTCGACACGATCGTCTACACCCACCACCAGCTGCACTATCTGGTCGAGACTTACGGCGCCGACCACGTGCTGATGGGCACCGACTACCCGGCCGACATGGGCGAGGTCGACCCGATCGGCTTTATCGAAAGCGCCGACCAGCTCGAAGACACCGAGCGCGCGGCGATTTTGGGACGGAACGCGGCGCGGCTGCTGAATCTCGAAATTCCGGAAAGCCGCCGGTGAGATCCCTCGCCGCAGCAGCAATGTTGGCGGCAGCGACATCGCTGCCGGCGATGGCGCAGGCAGAAGACCTGGTCGAACGCGGCAAATATATCGCGACGATCGGCGGCTGCCTCGATTGCCACACGCCGGGCTATTTCTTCGGCAAGCCGGATATGACGCGGTATCTCGGCGGCTCCGATGTCGGGTTCAAGGTCGGCGATCTCGGCGTTTTTGTCGGGCCGAACCTAACCCCGGACAAAGAAACCGGGCTCGGCAACTGGAGCGACGAGCAGATCGAGAAGGTCTTGACCACCGGCGAGCGACCCGACGGCCGCATCCTCGCGCCGATCATGCCGTGGCGTGCGCTGGCGCATCTCACCAAGCCCGACCTCGCGGCGCTTGTTGCCTACCTGCGCAGCCTGCCGCCGGTGAGCCACAAGGTGCCGGGCCCGTTCGGGCCGAAGGAGCAGCCGCCAATCTTCGTCATGCAACTGACGGCGCCAACGGACAACGCGGCGGCCAAGCAGTGAACCGATTTTTGAAGGAGGTGACCGATGGCTGAAATCCTTGGCGTTGGCTGCACGCACCGGCCGGTCATGCTGCGCCGAAACGAGGACTGGACCGGGATGATGAAAGCCTCGCTCGCCGACCCCGACATGCCCGAGCCCATGAAGAACCCGGCCGCCTGGCCCGAGCAGCTGCGCGCCGAACTGGGCAACGATTGGGGCGCCTCGACCGCCGCGCGCTACCGTGAAATCTACCGCCAGCATTTCGCCGAGGCGCGGCGGGCGCTCGACGACTTCAAGCCCGACGTCATCATCATGTGGGGCGACGACCAGTACGAGAATTTCAAGGAAGACATCGTCCCGCCCTTCGCGGTGCTGGCCTATGAGGATCAGGACATCCAGCCCTGGGCGCATCGCCGCTCGCCGGAGAACCCGTGGAACGAGCCGGCCGACACGAAATTTCGCGTGCGTGGCCACAAGGAGGCTGGGAAGTACCTCGCGTCGAAGCTGATCGAGAGCGGCATCGATGTCGGGTATGCATACAAGCCGCTGCATCACCCCATGGGCCATGCGTTCGAGAACACGGTGCTGCTGTTGGACGATGAGCGGCGCGGGTTCGACTACCCGCTGGTACAATTCTCGGTGAATTGCTACGGCCGCCGGGTCAACGCAGCGCGCGGGCTGCGCCTGCCGCTGAGCATGAAGGACGAGATCCGCAGCCTCGACCCGCCTTCGCCAAACCCGCATCGCTGCATGGAGGTGGGCGCCGCGACGGCACGCGCGATGGCGGAAAGCCCGTGGCGCGTGGCGCTGATGGCCTCATCGAGCTGGTCGCATTCGTTCCTCACCGAGAAGCACTGGCAGCTCTGGCCCGACGTGGCGGCCGACCGCGCGCTGTTCGACGCGCTCGAGGCGGGCGATTACGCCAGATGGCACGCCTACAAGACCGACCAGATCGAGGAATCGGGCCAGCACGAGGCGCTCAACTGGTTCTGCCTCTTGGGTGCGATGGAGGCGCTCGGCCGCAAGCCCGACAAGGCGGCGTTCCTCGAATGCTGGGCCTTTGTATCACCGGTGGTGTTCGCGCATTACCACGCGTGAGGCTGGATCGATTTGGTGCGTCCTTCGAGGCTCCCACCGGGTCGCGACCCGGTGGGAGCACCTCAGGATGAGGTGCTTTCTTGGTGCCATCACCAACCTTCCTTCATCCTGAAGCGCAGAGTCGAAGCGGAGCCTCGAAGGACACATATCAGCAATTGCAGCTAGGGAGGAAACCATGGCCGGTATCGACGACCTCCTCGAATCGGGTGAAGCGCGGCGCCTCGCGACCGGTTTCACCTTCACCGAGGGTCCGGTGTGGCACCCGGACGGGTTCTGGT
>JASHUW010000591.1 GCA_030039815.1 Alphaproteobacteria bacterium | reverse complement strand
GCCCAAGACCTCTACGGGAAAAATCCAGAAATATGCGCTGCGCGAACAGGCGAAGGAGGTTGTGGCGTGACCCTTACCCGTCTCCGGGCTGCGCCCGGAGCCACCCTCTCCCGCATTGCGGGAGAGGGATTTATTCGCCGGCGCCTTTTACACCCTCTCCCGCACTGCGGGAGAGGGTGCCGAGCGCCGCAGGCGCGAGGCGGGTGAGGGGGAACCATGATGGAACTACCTAGCTTCTCAGTCGCCGGCGAAGTCGCGCTGGTTACCGGCGCGTCGAGCGGGATCGGCCTGCATCTGGCGGAGGTGTTGGCGTTGGCCGGCGCCAAAGTGGCGCTCGCGGCGCGGCGCATCGACCGGCTTGAAGCCGCCTGCGCCGCGATCCGCGAGCGCGGCGGTACATGCCTGCCGGTCGCGCTCGACGTCACCGATGGCAAGGGCATCGTCGCCGCGCTGGAGGCGACCGAAGCCCGGCTCGGGCCGCTGTCGATCCTCGTCAACAATGCCGGGGTCGTGGTCTCGAAGCCGTTCTTCGAGCATACCGAGGAAGACTGGGACCACGTCGTCGACACCAATCTGAAAGGCGCGTGGATGATGGCGCGCGAGTTCGCGCGCCATCTTGTCGAGAAGAAGCGGCACGGCTCGATCGTCAACATCGCCTCGGTGCTGAGCACGCGGACGATTGCGCGCGTGCCGTCCTATCTCGCGGCAAAGGCCGGGCTCTTGCACCTCAACGGTGGCATGGCCATGGAGCTCGCGCGGTACAACATCCGCGTCAACGCGATCGCGCCAGGTTATGTCGTGACCGACTTCAACCGCGATTTCCTGATGAGCGAGGCGGGGCTGAAACTGGCGGCGCGGGTGCCGATGAAACGCGTCGGCCAGGTCGAGGACCTCGGCGGCGCGTTGCTGTTCCTATGCTCACCGGCCAGCGCCTACATGACCGGCGCCTGTCTCGCGGTCGATGGCGGCCACGCCGTTGCCGCGATCTAGTTCGGGGCCGGCCGACCGCCAGCGCGCGCTGGCGCATCACCTCGCCGAGACGACCGGGGCCGAGAGGGTCGAGATCGGCCGCATCGCGCTGCTCGCCGGCGGCGCGATCCAGGAGAATTGGGCGATCGACGCCGAGTTCGACGGCGGGCGGCTTACTGGCCCCCAGCGTCTGGTGCTGCGCTGCGATGCCGCAACGGGCGTCCCGTCGAGCCTCGGCCGCGTCGAGGAATTTCATGTCTTAAAGGCTGCCTTCCAAGCCGGGGTGACGGTGCCGGAGCCGCTCTTCGCCTGCGACGACCCGGCCGTCATCGGCAAGCCGTTCTTCGTGATGCGCCGGGTCGTGGGCAGAGCGGTCGGTCGGCCGATCACGCTCGATCCCGGATTGGAGCCGGCGCGCCCGGCGATCGCCGAGCGTTTGGGGCGCGAGCTGGCGCGCCTTCAGACCATCCGCCCGCCGCGGGAAGATCTTGCCTTCTTGCCGCCCTATGACGGGCCGCGCGCCGCGATCGCCGGGTTCCGCGCGTATCTCGATGCGCATCCCAACCCGCGGCCGGTGCTCGAATGGGCGCTGCGCTGGGCCGAGACGCATCTGCCGGCGCGGCTGCCGCCGGTGCTGTGCCACCGCGACTTCCGCACCGGCAACTATCTGCTGGATGGGACGCGCCTGACCGCGATCCTCGACTGGGAATTCGCCGGCTGGGGTGACCCGGACGAGGATATCGGCTGGCTGTGCTGCAAGGGCTGGCGGTTTGGCCGGCTCGACCGCGAGGCTGGCGGCATCGCCGACCGCGCGCCGCTCTACCGCGGCTACGAGGTCGAAAGCGGCCGCCGCCTCGACGCCGAGCGGATCAAGTTCTGGGAGGTCTACGCCAACATCCGCTGGGCGGTGATCGCGCTTCAGCAGAGCGACCGTTTTCTTCTTGGCGGCGCGCGCAACCTGTCGACCGCGATCACCGGCCGGCGCGCCACCGAATGCGAGCTCGAATTGCTGATGCTGCTGGATGGCGAAGGCGCGGCACAGCGGCGCGCAGCCACCTCCATCCCAACCCTCCCCCATCATGGGGGAGGGGGACCATCTCAAGCTTTCCTCCCCCTTCATGGGGGAGGCAGGGAGGGGGTAAGGGCGCGTGACCTGCCGACAAGCCGTGACCTGCTGGCACTCGCGCGCGAGCTGCTGCTTGACGAGCTGCTGCCGCTGCTGCCACCGGAGCGCGAACGCGACGCGCATCTGATCGCCACGGTGATGGCGATCGCATCGCGCGAGCAGGCCGAGAAGGGGTGGCAGGCGGCAACCGCAGCCTCGCTCAATGCGGTTTACGGCGGAGCCGGCTCGCTCGCTCGCCTCGCCGCCGATCTGCGCAACGGAGCCTTCGAAACTTCCGCGTCGCGCGAGAGCGCGGCGCGCGCGATATTGTGGCGGCTGACGATTGGAAAGCTGGGCGAAGGCAACCCACATTTCCTCGCGGCAAACGGGATCAAGGCGGGTAGGCAAGGCAAGTGACGGAATCGGGGCAAGCAAGCGTACGCGAGGCGATCGAGGCGTTCGGCCGCGGCGAGATCGTCGTCGTCACCGACGACAACGACCGCGAGAACGAGGGCGACCTCATCATCGCCGCCTCGCATGTGACGCCGGAGAAAATGGCGTTCATCATTCGCAACACCTGCGGCATCGTCTGCGCGCCGCTGACCAGCGAGGTAGCGAAACGGCTGGCGCTGCAGCCGATGGTCGCCGAGAACGACGCGATCCACGGCACCGCGTTCACCGTCTCGGTCGATTACCGGCATGGCACCACCACCGGCATCTCGGCCGAGGAGCGTACCCTCACCGTGCGCGCGCTCGCCAACAACAATACCGGCCGCTCCGATTTCGTGCGGCCCGGCCACATCTTTCCGCTGATCGCCAAGGATGGCGGCGTCCTGATGCGCTCGGGCCATACCGAGGCGGCGATCGATCTGTGCAAGCTCGCCGACCTCGAGCCGGTCGCGGCGATTTGCGAGCTCGTCAACGACGACGGCACGGTGATGCGCGGCAAGGAGGTCGCGGCCTTCGCCAGGCACCACGGGCTGAAGCGCATCGCCGTTGCCGACCTCATCGCCTACCGCCAGGCGCGCGAGAAGCTTGTGACCCGCGTCACCGAGTTCAAGGTGTCGTCCGAGCTCGGCGATTACACCGGCTACGTCTATGTGACGCCGTTCGACGAGGTGCACCACTACGCCTTCGTCTACGGCAATCTCGGCGACGGGCGGAACGTGCCGACCCGCTTGCATCGCGCCAATGTGGTCGAGGACGTTTTCGGCGGCGCCAAGCCGATCCATGCCTCGATCGAGCGCTTCAAGGCCGAGGGGCGCGGCGTGTTGGTCTATCTGCGCGCCGGCGTGTCGGGCGTGCCGACGCGCCCGGTCGGCGAGGGCACCGCCTCCGAGATCGAGCGCAGCAAGCAATGGCGCGAAGTCGGTCTCGGCGCGCAGATTTTGCGCGATCTCGGGATCAGCTCGATCCGCCTTTTGGCGACGCGGGCGCGCACCTATGTCGGGCTTGCCGGCTTCGGCATCGAGATCGCCGGCACGGAAGCGCTCGAATGAGTTTGGGCAAATGAGCTTGGGCGCATGAACGCCGCGGTGACGCGCTTGTCGCGGCGCACCCATTACGGCTGGGTCATCGTTTGGCTCGCCTTTGTCGTGATCCTGGTGATCGCCGGTGTGCGCGCCGCGCCGGGCGTGCTGATCGTGCCGCTCGAGGACGAATTCCACTGGTCGCGCGCGACAATCTCGCTCGCGGTCGGCATCAACCTGTTGCTCTACGGCGCGATCGGCCCGTTCGCCGCGGCGATCATGGACCGCTTCGGCGTGCGCCGGGTCATGTGCGTCGCGGTGGCCGCGATCGCCCTGGCGGTCGCGGTGTCGCCGCTGATGCACAATGTCTGGGAGCTGATCGCGCTGTGGGGCGTCATCAACGGGCTGTGCTGCGGTGCGATCGGGCCCTACCTCGCCGCCTATCTCTCGGCGCGCTGGTTCGTCGCGCGGCAAGGCCTGGTGGTCGGCATCCTGACCGCGGCCACCGCCGCCGGTCAGCTCGTCTTTCTCCCGGTCTTGGCGGACATCGTTACGTTGGCGGGTTGGCGGACGATGTCGCTCGTCCTCGCCGCCGCGGTGCTGGGGCTACTGCCGCTCCTCGCGCTGGCGATGCGCGACCGGCCGGAAGATGTGGGGCTCGGCGCTTATGGCGATCCGCGCGGACCGCAGCCGGTGGCGCCGCCCAGCGGAAACCCCGTCGCCATCGCCTTCCGCGCGCTTGGCGAGGGGGCCCGGCGGCGCGATTTCTGGCTGATCTCCGGCGGCTATTTCGTCTGCGGCGCGTCGACCAACGGGCTCATCGGCACGCACCTCATTCCGGCCTGCGTCGATCACGGGCTGAGCGAGGTGGCCGGCGCCGGGCTGCTCGCCGCCGCGGGTGTGTTCAGCTTTATCGGCGGCACGCTGTCGGGCTGGCTGAGCGACCGCTGGGACAACCGGTATCTCCTGTTCTGGTATTACGGGCTGCGCGGCCTGTCGCTGATGTACCTGCCATTCGCCTTCGGCATGTCGTTCTATGGGCTCGCTCTGTTCAGCATCTTCTATGGGCTCGACTGGATCGCCAGCGTGCCGCCGACGGTGCGGCTGTTGAGCCGGACGGTCGGCGCCCAGCGCACAGGCATCATGGTGGCGTGGATCAGCGTCATCCACCAGGTCGGCGGAGCGTCGGCCGCCTATCTCGGCGGGCTCTTACGGATCGAGTACGGCAGCTACCTCCAGGCCTTTATGCTGTCGGGCCTCTTATGCGTCGTTGCCGCGTTTATGGTGCTGTTCATCGGCGCCGGTCGCCGCCGTCGCGAGCCGGAGGGCGTCGCAGCCCCTGCGCAGTAATCAAGTGCGCTCGGGCGTCCGCCGGTCCTTGCGGCCCGAGCCGTAGGCGGCACGGATGTGCCGCCGCACGTCCGGAAAACTACCGCTTTTGGGTGAAGTAGCTGACGGCGAGCGCGGCGCCCAACAGGATCAGCGCTTGCGCTGCGACCTGCGGCTCAGAGAAGCTGTAGATGACGCAGAACACGCCGAAGCCGCCCAGTAACGCACAGACCAGCGACAGGGCGCGCTGCATAAGGAAGGCTTGCAACATTCGACAGTCCCCAAGACTCCGGCGTGTCCTAGGGCAATGA
>JASHUW010000590.1 GCA_030039815.1 Alphaproteobacteria bacterium | reverse complement strand
CTGGATGGGCACCGAGGGCGCGCCGCGCAACCTGCAGCATGGCGATGTCTGCGAGATCGAGATCACCGGCATCGGCATCCTCAGAAACCCGATCGTCAAGGAACACCGGTAGCCGTCTAGGCGTCATTCCGGGGCGCGGCTCTGCGCGCCGGCCCGGAATGACATGGAGTAACGAGCGATGAGCCTTTCTCTCTTCGGTCTTGCCGGAAAAGTCGCCGTGATCACCGGCTCGTCGCGCGGTATCGGCCGGGCGATGGCGGAGATTTTCGCCGAGGCCGGCGCCAAGGTGGTGATCTCCGCCCGCAACCTCGAGCCGTGCGAGGAGGTCGTCGCCGCGATCAAGGCGAAGGGCGGCGAGGCCACCGCGATCACCTGCCGAATCTCCGACAAGGCGCAATGCGAGCACCTGATTGCCAAGGCCAACGAGGCCTACGGCAAGGTCGACATCCTCGTCTGCAACGCCGCGATCAACCCGCATCACGGCCCGATCGACGGCATCACCGACGAGGTCTTCGAGCGGATGATGGTCAACAACGTCCAGTCCAATTTCTGGCTGTCGAAGCTGGTCAAGCCGGGCATGGCGGCGCGCAAGGACGGCTCGATCATCTACATCATCTCGGTCGCGGCGCTGCACGCCACGCTCGAACTGCCGATGTACGGCATCACCAAGGCCGCCGATTATGCGCTCTGCCGCAATCTCGCGGCTGCTTGGGGGCCGGACGGCATCCGCGTCAACTGCATCGCGCCGGGTCTGGTCGAGACCCAGTTCGCCCGCGTGCTTTACGAAGACCCCGCCCGCCGCGCCGCGCGCGAGGCGGTGACGCCGCTGCGCCGCCTCGGCGTGCCGGCTGACATCGCCGGCCCGGCTTTATTGTTGGCTTCGCCTGCCGGCGCGTTCATCACCGGGCATATCCTCACCGTCGACGGCGGCACCTCGATCCAGGCGCGGTAGCTACAGCATCCCCAGCGCGGTGCGGCCCTTGGGCGGCGGGAAGGCGTGGTCGAGGTCGGCGATGTCCTGGTCGGTGAGCTCGAGGTCGAGCGCGCCGAAATTCTCCCGAACATGCTTCTGGTTGCTGGCTTTCGGGATGACGATCATCCCGTCGCGCCGCAGTAGCCAGGCGAGCGCGACCTGCGCCGGGGTCGCCCCCGCGTGCCGCGACGCCACCTCGGCGAGCGCCTTCTCGCCGAGCATGCGCCCTTGTTCGATCGGCGAATAGGCCATGATCGAGACGTTGCGCTGGCGGCACCACGGGATGACCTCCCATTCCGGGCCGCGCCGCGTCAGGTTGTAGAGGATCTGGTTCGAGGCGACCGCGTCGCCGCCGCTCCGGACCCACTCCTCCATGTCGCGCCGGTCGAAATTGCTGACCCCGTGATAGCGGATCTTGCCTTGCTGCTTGAGCTTGTCGAAGGCGGCGAGCGTCTCGGCAAACGGGTGCGAGCCGCGCCAGTGCAAGAGGTAGAGATCGATATGGTCGGTCTTGAGCCGCTTGAGGCTGCGCTCGCAGGCGTCGATCGTCCCGCGCTGCGAGCCGTTATAGGGCAGCACCTTGCTGACGATGAAGAGCTGGTCGCGGCGTCCCTGCGCGGCCTCGGCGACGATCTCCTCGGCGACGCCATTGCCGTACATCTCCGCGGTGTCGATCAGCGTGATGCCGAGATCGATGCCGAGCTTCAGCGCCGCTGCCTCGTCGGCGAAGCGGCTGCGCGTCTCGCCCATGTGCCAGGTGCCCTGGCCGTAGGCCGGAACCTTCTCGCCGTCGGGAAGAATGATCTGCGGGATGTCCGTCATCGCCTGTCTCCTTGGCGGCGCAGGAACACCAATCTTGCCGCACCGTAGCGGCGCTCGTCGATCATGGCGAACCCCTCGGGCAAGGAAAAGGGTTCCTTCGCCGCGAGCTCGACGATTGCCAAGGCGCGAGGCGCGAGCCAGCCCATGCCGGCCAGGGCGACAAGCGCGGGCGCGGCAAGCCCGCTGCGATAGGGCGGGTCGAGAAACGCGAGCGTCGCGGCATAGGGCGCGCGCGGCGGCCGGGTCGCGTCACCGGCGAAAATATCCGCGGCATCCTCTTCGTCGAGCGCTGCGAGGTTGCGCCTGAGCGCGCCGAGCGCCGCCCGGTCGGTCTCGATAAAGGCGGCGCGGGCGGCGCCGCGCGACAGCGCCTCGAGGCCGAGCGCGCCGGTGCCGGCGAACGCGTCGAGCACATTCGCGTCGGCGACGGGCGATCCGGCGGCGGCGAGATCGCCGTGGCTCAAAATGTTGAACAGCGCCTCGCGGGCGCGATCGCTGGTCGGCCGCACCTGGTCGCCCGGCGGCGCGACGAGCCTACGGCCGCGATGCCTGCCGCCGACGATACGCATGTTCTCTCGCGCCGGGTCCGCTTTTCCCCAATTGCTCGTCCAGCACCTTTTTCGGCACCTCCTCGATTCCGCCGCGTTCGAGCCGGCCGAGTTGGAACGGGCCATAGGAAAGTCGGATCAGCCGGGTCACGGGATAGCCGAGATGTTCGAGCACGCGCCGCACCTCGCGGTTCTTGCCCTCGCGCAGCGACA
>JASHUW010000589.1 GCA_030039815.1 Alphaproteobacteria bacterium | reverse complement strand
CTTCGCCCAGGCCGAAAACGAGGGCAGCGCCGCGATCCAGCTCGACGGCAAGTTCATCGACTACCCGATCGTCTACCGCGCCCAGCGCACGCTCGACGCGATCGCGGCAATCCGCGCAAAGGCCCCGAAATGACCGATGCAAAGCTGGCCGGCCCGCTCACTGGCGTCACTGTCCTCGATCTGTGCAGCTATCTCGCCGGCCCGTATGGCTGCACGCTCCTCGCCGATCTCGGCGCCACCGTCATCAAGATCGAGTCGCCGCAGGGCGACCAGCTGCGCCAATTCCCGTCGAGCCTGCCCGGCTCCGACAGCCGGTTCTTTATCGGCGCCAACCGCGGCAAGCTCGGCCTCTGCCTCGACCTCAAGCAGAAGGAGGGGTTGGCGGCGCTCCACCGCATGGTCGAGCAGGCCGATGTCCTCGTCGAGAATTTCCGGCCATCAGTGCCGGCGCGGCTCGGCATCGACTATCCGCGCTTGAAGAAGATCAACCCGCGCCTCGTCTATGCCGGCGTCACCGGCTACGGCGATGAGGGGCCTCTGAGCGAGAAAGGCGGGTTCGACCAGGTGCTGCAATGCCTCACCGGCATGACCGTGTTCCAAGGCGGCGGCATCGACAAACCGCAGCTCGTTTTGGGGTCGGTGGTCGATTATTTCACCTCGGCGCTCTTGGCGTACGGGGTTGCGGCGGCGCTGTTCCACCGCGAGCGCAGCGGCAAGGGCCAATACCTGGCGCTATCGCTGTTGCGCAGCGCGTTGACGATCCAGGCCGGCCGTTTTGTCTGGGCCGACAGCGAAGGCCGCGACGCGGTGCGCGATTCCGGCACTGGTGGGCTCACCGGCATCCACCCGACCAAACAGGGCATGCTCTACATCTCGGTGCACTCGAACCACTTCTTCCGGGCGATGTGCGAGCTGATCGGCCTCGGCGAACTGGCCGACGACCCGCGCTACGATTCGATGCGCAAGCGCGCCACCGAGACGCCGGTGCTGGTGCCGCAGGTACGCGCCGCGCTCGCCGCGAAGAGCGCGCTCGAATGGGAAGAGCTGTTCGGCGAACGTGTTCCGTGCGCCGCGGTGCGGCCGATCGAGGACATGTTCGACCACCCGCAGGTGCTCGCGCAGGATTTGGTGGCCTCGGTCGACCACCCGGTCATCGGCCGCTACCGGACGATGACCAAGCCGATCGCCTTCGCCGATACGCCGGGGCCGACGCCGACCGCGCCGCCGCTGATGGGCCAGCACTCCGACGCGGTGCTCGCGCGCTTCGGCTTCGCCCCGACCGAGATCACCGCGCTCAAGGACAAGGGCGCGGTGAGATGAGGCGCTACGCGTCGCCCTATGGCTGTTCGTGCAGCCAGCGCGACAGCAGCCCCGCGATGACGGCACCGAGGATCGGCGCCACCCAGAAGAGCCAGAGCTGACCGACATATTCACCGCCGGCGAACAACGCCGGACCGGTGCTGCGGGCCGGGTTGACCGAGGTGTTGGTGACCGGGATCGACACGAGGTGGATAAGGGTCAGCGCCAGGCCGATCGGGATGCCGGCAAACCCGGCCGCAGCGCCCTTTGACGTCGTGCCGATGATGATGAAGAGAAAGAAGAAGGTCATCACCACTTCGCACACGAAACAGCTGGCGAGGCTGTATTTGCCCGGGCTCAGATCGCCGTAGCCGTTGGCAGCGAAGCCGCCCGGAACCCAGCCGGCATGCCCCGAGGCGATGAACCACAGCACCGCGGCCGCCGCGATCGCGGCGATCACCTGCGCGACGATGTAGGGAACGACGTGATGATTGGCGCAGCGCCCGGCTGCCCACAGGCCGATCGTCACCGCCGGGTTGAAATGTCCGCCCGACACGTGGCCGACCGCATAGGCCATCGTCAGCACGGTTAGCCCGAACGCAAATGCGACGCCGAGAAAACCAATGCCCAAGGCTGGAAACGCCGCCGCCAGCACCGCCGCGCCGCACCCGCCAAAGACCAACCAAAACGTCCCGAAGAACTCGGCGGCAACGCGCCGCCCCGTGTCGGCACCCATGGCTTCCTCCTTTGTGTCCGATGTCCAGCATCGGTTGCATTCGCCGCGGCAATTTAACGCGAGCCGGGCGTGTCGGACAGCGCGGAAGCAGCGGTTTTGAGTAATCGCCGACCGTGGGCTCAGTATTCCTTGTAGGTGAGGAACTTGCCACTCATCGTCACCTTGACGCGGTCGCCCTTCTGGTCGGGCTGGCGTTCGATCGCCATGTCGAAATCGATCGCGCTCATGATGCCATCGCCGAATTCCTCCTGGATCAGCTCCTTCCAGGTCGTGCCGTAGACATTGACCAGCTCGTAGAAGCGGTAGATGAGCGGGTCCGAGGGCGGCAGCGCCGGCAGCGAGCCGCGATACGGCACCTCCTGGAGCAGCAGCGTTTCTTCCTCGCCCAGCGCGAAAATCTTCGCGGCCTTGGCCGCTTGCTCGGGCCGCAGCTTCATCTGTCCCAGCAGCGCCGCGGTGATATAGGTCGCCGAACCCCCGCCGATCTCGGCGCAAATGCTTTTCCAGCTGAGCCCTTTCAGCCGCTTGGCGGAGAAAATTTTCTCGGTGACGTCGGCGCGTTGCATGGGAGCCTCCCTGGTCTCAGCCGCGAAAAGCTCCGCAACGGCCGTGCCAACCGG
>JASHUW010000588.1 GCA_030039815.1 Alphaproteobacteria bacterium | reverse complement strand
GGCGCGCTGATCGCGTCGATCGATCAGGCGAGCCCGGCGATGCAAGGCGGGCTCAAGCCGGGCGACGTGATCCTGACCTATGACGGGAAGGCGGTCGACCGCAGCCGGCAATTGCCGCGCTTTGTCGCCGATTCGACGCCGAACAAACCGGTCAAGGTGACAATCTGGCGCGACGGCAAGGAGGTTGAGGACACGTTGACCGTCGTCGCCTACGACCCCAACCGGCCACCGCCGCAGCCGCCGTCGCCGGAGCAGCCCAAGCCGCCGCCAACCGTCGATGCGCTGGGGCTCAAGGTGGCTCGGCTGACGCCCGAATGGCGCAAATATTTCGGGGTGCCGGAGACGGCGCGCGGCGTCGTCATCGTCGACGTGCCGCAGAACAGCCCAGGCGCAAATCAGGGCCTACGCGCGGGCGATCTCGTGGTCGCGGTGGGCGAGACCGCCGTTACGAACCCGGACGAAGTGCTGCAGCATATCGCCGCCGCGAAGCACGCCGGCCGCAAGAATGTGCTGATCCGGGTGGAGCGCGAGGGGAATTATCGCTTCGTGACGATGCCGATCGCCGAGAGTTGAAGCGGACGCATCAATACAGCGCGACGTGCGGGATGAGCCAGCTCGTGCCTTTCGGGCCGCTTTCGGCATAAACGCCCGGCGAGCCGCCATTCGCCGGCGGCCGGCCGGTGATGGTGGTGATGCGGACGCCGTTGACATAGAACGCCGCGGTATTACCGCTGGTCACGATCTCGATCTCGTTGGCAGCGCCAGGCGCCGTCTTGACCGATGGCGCCGCAGTCGGCGACACCACCGTCTGCCAGATGCCGTGGTTGAGCCGGTCGATCGAGGCCTTGCCGTCGAGCGTGATCGTCGCGGTGTAGAAATTCTGCAGATCCGAGCCCCAGAACCAGACCCCGACCGCGCCCACCGAGTCCTCGTCCGCCGGTGTCGGCAGGCTGCTCGGGTTGACCTCGCGGATACACCAATCCCCTTGGGCCATCGTCAAATTCGCGTTCGAGCGCCAGGCGCTGCCGCTGACCGGCGGGGTCAGCACCAGCCCGTTCGCGGTGAAGGCCGCATTGTTGTCGGCCTGACCCCAGCCGGGATCGGCATTCTTGAAATTGTCCTCGAAGACCGGATTTGTCGTCTTCTGACAGGCCGAGGCGGCGCTCGCCGCGCAGCACAGGGCCATCAGACCGAGAGAAATGAGTTTTGCCGCCACAGCATTCCCCTTATCGGCGCCGCTAAAATTGTCGCCGAGCGCGCGTGCGCCGTCAAACGAGGGTGTCGCGGGATCCACGGCCCGTCAGCGGCGCGGCGGATTTCCTATTCGGCGGCGAGCGCGTGCGGACCGGTGCCGGCGCGGAAGCGGGCAAGAAGGTCTTCTGCGTTTTTCGCCGCGCGCTGGCGATTCGCTTCCTTGACGTGACCGAAGCCGCGAATTTCCAGCGGCAAGGCCGCCAGCTCGACCGCGGCGGCGAGGTTGGCCTGGGTCAGGTTGGCGATGATCTCGCGGAGCTGCGCCTCATATTCGGCGATCGCCGCCCGCTCGGCGCGGCGCTCCTCGGTGCGGCCGAAAATGTCGAGCGTGGTGCCGCGCAGGAATTTGAGTTTCGCGAGCACGCGGAACGCCGTCAGCATCCACGGCCCGTATTCGCGCTTCAAGAGGTGCCCGGTTGCCGGGTCGCGTCCGGCGGTCAGCGGCGGGGCGAGGTGGAATTTGAGCCGCCAGCCGCCTTCGAACTGGGCACTGATGCGCTTTACGAAATCGCTGTCGGTATAGAGCCGCGCGACTTCGTATTCGTCCTTGTAGGCCATCAGCTTGAAGAGCGCGCGCGCCGCGGCGTCGGTGAGCGCCGTGCTGCCGGCGAGCGCGGCCCCTTCGGCCACACGCACTTGCCTGATCCGGTCGCCGTAGCGCGCCGCATAAGCGGCGTTCTGGTACTGCGTCAGGAACGCAACCCGGCGCGTGATGAGCTCGTCGAGGGTTTCCGAGACCCGGTGCGTCTCGGGCACGGCAGTGGCCGGGGTCGCGCGCGACGCGACCAGCGCAGGGTCGATCGCCGCGCGGCGGCCCCAGCGGAACGCCTGGCGGTTGAACTCGACCGCCGCGCCGTTCAGTTCGATAGCGCGCAGGATCGCCTCCGCCGAGACCGGCACCAGGCCGCGCTGGTAGGCGTAGCCGAGCATGAACAGGTTGGTCGCCAGCGAGTCGCCGAGCAGCCCGGTCGCGAGCGCTGTCGCGTCGAGGAACTCGGCGCCACCCTGACCGACCGCATTCTCGACTGCGCGGCACAGATCGCGTTGCGGGAATTTGAGGTCGGGATTGCGGGTAAAATCGCCGGTGATCGTCTCGTGGCTGTTGACGATCGCGTGGGTCTCGCCGGGGCGCAGCTTCGACACCGATTCGCCGCTCGCGGAGACCACGAGGTCGCAGCCGAGCAAGAGGCGCGCGCCGCCATTGGCGATGCGCACGGCATGGATTTCGTCGGGGCTTACCGCGACGCGCACATGGCTCAGCACCGCGCCACCCTTTTGCGCGAGCCCCGTCATGTCGAGCACGGTGACGCCCTTGCTTTCGAGATGCGCCGCCATGCCGATGAGCGCGCCGATCGTGACCACTCCCGTGCCACCGACGCCGGTGACGAGGATGCCGTAGGGCTCGTCGAGCGGGGGGAGGGTGGGTTCGGGAAGCTCGGGCAGTCCTTCCTCGCCGGCATCGCCGCCTGCGCGCTTCCTGAGGCTGCCGCCTTCGACCGTCACAAAGCTCGGGCAGAACCCCTTGAGACAGGAATAATCCTTGTTGCAGCTTGACTGGTCGATCGCGCGCTTGCGGCCGAATTCGGTCTCGACCGGGACGACCGACACGCAATTCGACGCGGTCGAGCAATCGCCGCAGCCCTCGCAGACAAGATCGTTGATGACGACGCGTTTGGCGGGATCGGGGAAGCGGCCGCGCTTGCGGCGGCGGCGTTTCTCGGCAGCGCAGGTCTGGTCGTAGACGATGGCGGATACGCCCTTGAACTCGCGGATCTCGCGCTGCACGGCGTCGAGATCGTCGCGGTGGCGCACCGTGGCGTTCGTCGGGAAATCGGTGCCGGGCGCGTATTTCTCGGGCTCGTCGCTGACGACGACGATGGGCCCCACGCCTTCGGCGGCGAGCTGGCGCGCCACCATCGGCACGGTGAGGCCGCCATCGATCGGCTGGCCGCCGGTCATCGCCACCGCATCGTTGAACAGCACCTTGTAGGTCATGTTGACCCGGGCGGCGACCGCGGCGCGGATCGCCAGGATGCCGGAATGCGTGTACGTGCCGTCACCGATATTGGCGAAGACATGCGGCGTCTCGACAAAGGGCGACTGGCCGATCCACGCCGCGCCTTCGCCGCCCATTTGGCTGAAGGTCGCGGTCGAGCGCTCCATGAATTGCGATAGGTAGTGGCAGCCGATGCCGGCGAGCGCGCGGCTGCCTTCGGGCACCTTGGTCGAGGTGTTGTGCGGGCAGCCCGAGCAGAAATACGGCGTGCGCAAGAACGGCACGACATTGCCCGAAAGCTGCTT
>JASHUW010000587.1 GCA_030039815.1 Alphaproteobacteria bacterium | reverse complement strand
TTACGCGATGGAAGAGTTGTTTGGCGCCGAGCCGTCGGGCGATGTCGAGTGCTGGTTCGAGCGGATCAACGGGCGCACGATGCGCAGCGACTTGACCGTCGACGTCCGCACGACGGTGCATCTCGAAGGCTGGATGCTCAGTCCCGGCATCTTCCCCGATGCCGAGACCACCGCGCGCTATGTGCTGTTGCGCAATGTCGAGACCGACGAGACCCATGCCGCGCAGATCTATCAGCACTGGCCGCGCCAGGACGTCGCCAACGACCGGCACCACATCGACAGCACCTATACGATGAATTGCGGTTTCGGCTCGCTCTTCTCGATGGCGAAGATGCCGCCGGGCGTCTATCAGGTCGGCTGCGGCATGAAGAACAGCACCAAGGCGACGTGCTCCTGGTCCCAGTACCGGCTGCGGCTGCTCAGCACCGATCGGCCGAACAACGGTGAGGCGCGCGAGCCGGGACGCCGAAGGCGGTCGGCCGAACGCCAGGATGCGTGACCGGCTGATCGATGGCGACTGAGCAGACCGCTCGAGCCGAACCGCGACGACGCCCGCGACGCGTCCCCCGGCCTCCCTCCGAGACGGTCGTACCTGCCACGCCGGCGACGGCGCCCGGCATCGTCGAGGTGCCGGCGGCGCTCGCCGGCATCAGCTCCGCCGATCGCCCCACCTCCGCGCAGCCGTTCAACACGGTCGGTGGGGTCGATGGGCTGATCGGTACGGCGGTGTTCGGCTGGGCCTATGACCGCGATTTCACGCGGCGGCGCGTCAAGATCACGATGTTCGTGGACGATGAGCTGGCGGCGGAAACCATTGCCAACGGTTTGCGCCGCGAGCTTGTCGGCGTTGCCGGGCATGACGGGTTCGGCGGCTTCGTCTGCGCTATCCCGCCGGAAAAATTCGTGCCCGGCGCGATGGTCCGCATCTTCGGCGACGGCGTCCCGCTCGGCACCGCGCCGCTGATCCTCGGATCCCAGCAGGTCGACGGCGTGTTCGAGCCGTTCGCCGGCGCGACGGCGGGCGGCTGGGTGCGCGAACGGGTGCTCGCGCCGACACGTGCCATTCTCGATATGCTCGTCGACGGCCGCCCGGTGCGCACGATCATCGCCGATCGGCTGCGGCCGGAGTTGAAGGCGCAGCAGTTGGACGACGGCTGCTTCGGTTTCGCCGAGCCGCTTCCCGACAGCTGCCTCGACGGCGGCGAGCACCGCATCGAGTTCCGCCACCAGGCCTCGGGCGCCTTGATCGCACCCGGGGCGCGCCGCTTCACCGCCAGTTTTGTCGGCATTCTCGATCGGCTTGACCAGCATGGCGGCGGCGGGTGGGTGCTGTGCCGCGAGGCGCCGAACCGCCCGGTCAGCCTCGACATCATCGTCAATGGCGAGATCGTTCCCGTCGTCGCCGACCGACCGCGCGGCGATGTCCGGGCGACGCACGGGGTCGAGGCTTGCGGGTTCGAGTTTGGCATCCCCGAGACGGTATCGCGCCACCGCGAGCTTTGCGTCGAGGTCTGTGTTGCCGGCACCCGTAACGCGGCGCTGCCGGGACCGTTTCGCGTCACGCCGATGTCGCGGGTCATCGAGCAGTTGGAGGGCATCGCCGCGGCTTCCGGCGAACAGTCGCCGTTGCGCGAGACGATCATTCCGGGCCTGCTCGCCGCGCTGCGCTCCGGCGGTTCCGGTTTCGGACGGTTCGATCTGACCGTGCCGATCGACCTGCCGCCATTCAGCAAGCCGGTCGCGCCGGTTGCCGACATCGTCGATGTCGTGATCCCGGTCTACGCCGGATACGACGAAACAGTTGCCTGCCTCAACTCGGCGATCCGCGCGACCGGCACGACGCGATGCGAGATCGTCGTCGTCGACGATTGCGGCCCCGACCCGAAGCTGCGCGCGGCGCTCCGCGCCTTCGAGAATGCCGGCGCGGTCACTCTTATCGTCAACCCGCAAAACATGGGTTTCCCCGGCGCCGCCAATGCCGGGATGTCGCTGCATCCCGACCGCGACGTGATCCTCCTGAATTCCGACACGCTGGTGCCGAACGGCTGGATCGACCGGCTCCGCGCAGCCGCGTATCGCGCCGGCAATGTCGGCTCGGTGACGCCGCTGTCGAACCGCGCGACGATCTGTTCCTACCCGGAGATCAACAAAGACAACGATCTGCCGACCGATATGGCCTGGGAGCAGCTCGATCAGCTTTGCGCCAAGGTCAATGACGGCCGCGCAGTCGAAATCCCGACCGCGGTCGGGTTCTGCGCCTATCTGCGTCGCGCGATGCTGCGCGAGACCGGGTTGCTTCATGCCGAACGGTGGAAGAAAGGCTACGGCGAGGAAAACGAGCTCTGCATCCTCGCCGCCGCGCGCGGCTGGAAGCACGTGCTTGCCGCCAACCTGTTCGTCGTGCATCACGGCGCGGTGTCGTTTGGCGCGGGCGGCCGCCGCGAGCTGCTCGAAAGCAACATGCCGACGCTCAACCGGCTCTATCCCGACTACATCCCGCGGGTCATGGATTTCCTGCGCGACGATCCGCCGGCGGCGGTGCGCCGCGGCATCGATTGGGCGCGGCTCAAGCAGTTGAGCCCGCGCTTCATGCTGCACGTCTCGCACCGCAACGGCGGCGGCACCAATATCCATATCGAGGATCTGGTCGGCCGGCTGACGGCGAAGGGACACCATGCGCTGATCCTCGAGGCGAATGCCGATGACCGCGGCGTCGCCACGGTTCGCAGCCTCGCGCTCGGCACGAAGAGCGTTTACGCGCTGCCCGGCGAGCGCGACGCGCTTGTCGCCGATCTGCGCGCGGCGGGCGTCTGGCACATCCACTTCCACCAGCTCATGGGCAGCTCACGCTGGGCGCGCCTGCCGGCGCAGCTCGATTGCGCCTACGACGTCACCGTCCATGATTATTCGTTGTTCTGTCCGCGCATCGACCTGATCGACGAGGACGGCCGATATTGCGGCGAGCCGGCGGTCGAGGTCTGCGAGCGTTGCGTCGCGCTCAATCTGCCGCATCCCGACCTGCGCGGCGCCTACCGCGACCGCGGCGGCACCATGGACGGGTGGATCGGCCTGCACCATCGCCTGCTCGCCGGCGCGCGGCGCGTTTTCACCCCGAGCCGCGACACCGCGGAGCGCATGGCGCGGCACATTCCGGACATCGCTTACGAGCCGCGCTGCCACCCCGAACCACGCCGCCGCGTCGCGATTCGCCGGCCGGCATCGACCGCGACCGCGCGGGTCGCGGTCATCGGCGCGCTCGGCATCAATAAGGGCAGCGAGCTGCTGCTCGCGTGTGCACGCGGTGCTCTAAAACAGGGCTTGCCTATCCAATACCGGCTGTTCGGCTTCGCCGCTGATAACGAGAAGCTGCGGCGGCTCGCCAATGTCCAGATGACTGGAGAGTACAGGCGCGACGATTTGCCTCGACTGCTCGCGGAAAATCCCTGCGATGTCGCGCTATTCCTTGGAATCTGGCCGGAAACCTATTGTTACGCGCTGAGC
>JASHUW010000586.1 GCA_030039815.1 Alphaproteobacteria bacterium | reverse complement strand
TCGACCGCGAACCTGCTGACGCGCACCACCGCGATCCTCGCCGCGGCGTTTTTCGCGACCAGCGTGATCCTGGTCGTGCTCAGCCAGCACAGCGGCGCGCCGCGCTCGCTACTCGACCAGGGGCCGCCGCCATCGACCCAGGAGGTGCCGACCGCGCCCGCGCCGGCAGCACCCGCAGCGCCCGCGACGCCGCCCGGACCCAGCGCGCCGCTCGCCAAATAGCCGCGAATCGCCAGAATCTCAGCTTCGGCGCCGGTTTTCAGCGCCCCCGGCCGGCGCTGCCCGCCGGTCCGCCGTTGAATCTGCCACGACGCGATCTTGAGGACGGATGGTAACTCACTGATTTCGCGTATGTTTAATTCGGCATGGCTCGGTCGCGTGTTTCCCGTGTGACAGGGAGACGGCTTCGTATACATTGAAGGTCCATGACGCGGTTCATTTTTATCACCGGCGGCGTGGTCTCATCACTCGGCAAGGGTATCAGCGCGGCGTCGCTCGGCGCGTTGCTGCAGGCGCGCGGGTTCAAGGTCAGGCTGCGCAAGCTCGACCCCTACCTCAACGTCGATCCGGGGACGATGAGCCCCTATCAGCACGGCGAGGTTTTCGTCACCGACGATGGCGCCGAGACCGATCTCGATCTTGGCCATTACGAGCGCTATGTCGGCGTCGCCGCGCGCAAGAGCGACAGCGTCACCACCGGACGCATCTATTCGACCGTGATCGGCCGCGAGCGGCGCGGCGAATATCTCGGCGCGACGGTGCAGGTGATCCCGCACGTCACCGACGCGATCAAGGAATTCATCGAGGCCGATCTCGACGGCGAGGATTTCGTGTTGTGCGAGATCGGCGGCACGGTCGGCGACATCGAGAGCCTGCCGTTCCTCGAGGCGATCCGCCAATTGGGCAACGAGCTTGGCCGCGAGCGCGTGTGCTTCGTCCATCTTACCCTCGTCCCCTGGATCAATTCGGCCGGCGAGCTCAAGACCAAGCCGACCCAGCATTCGGCCAAGGAGCTGCTTGGCGTCGGCATCCAACCGGACATCCTGCTCTGCCGCTGCGACCGGCCGATCCCGGAGGGGGCGCGCAAAAAGATCGCGCTCTTCTGCAACCTGCGGGAATCGCGGGTGATCCCGGCGCTCGACGTCGACACGATCTACGCCGTCCCCGCGGCCTACCATGCCGAGGGTTTCGATCGTGAGGTCTGCGACCATTTCGGCATTTCGTCGCCCGAGCCCGATCTCTCGCGCTGGCACAATATCGTCAACGGTATCCGCAGGCCCGAAGGGCAGGTGTCGATCGCCATCGTCGGCAAGTACACGCACCTGCCCGACAGCTACAAATCGCTGGCCGAGGCGATGGCGCATGGCGGTATCGCCAACAACGTGCGGGTCAAGATCGACTGGATCGATTCCGAGGTGTTCGAGGCGGAATCCGAGGCGCTGCGGCAACTCGAAGGGGTGCACGGCATTCTCGTGCCGGGCGGTTTCGGCGAGCGCGGCACCGAAGGCAAGATCGAGGCCGCGAAGTTCGCGCGCGAACGCTCGGTGCCGTATTTCGGCATCTGCTTCGGGATGCAGATGGCGGTGATTGAGGCGGCGCGGCATCTCGCCAATCTGCCGACGGCCGGCTCGACCGAGTTCGGCCCGTGCGAGCATCCGGTGATCGGGCTGATGACCGAATGGATGCGCGGCAACGAATTGGAGACGCGCGCCGCCAATGGCGACATGGGCGGCACGATGCGGCTCGGCGCCTACGAGGCGGCGCTCGACCCCGAAAGCCGAGTCGCGGAGATTTACGGCACCGATCGGATCAGCGAGCGGCACCGCCACCGCTACGAGGTCAACAGCGCCTACAAGGATACGCTCGAAGCCGCGGGACTGCGCTTTTCCGGCATGTCGCCTGACGGCACGTTGCCCGAAATCGTCGAAATCCCCGATCATCCGTGGTTTATCGGGGTGCAGTTCCACCCCGAGCTCAAGTCGCGCCCGTTCGAGCCGCACCCGCTGTTCAAGTCATTTGTGAAAGCGGCGTTAGACCAATCTCGATTGGTCTAATGCCGTCCCGGCGCAGGCCGGGACCCACCGGTGAGCTGGGCTCGATCTTCAAAAGTGAATTCGCTCTGCCGGTGCGAGAGAGGATAATGCGCGGCAAGTGGAAACCTGGGCCCCGGCCTTCGCCGGGGTGACGAGGAAAACGCATGCAGATCCGCCACATCACGATCGGCGACATCACCCTCGGCAACGATCTGCCGATGGTGCTCATCGCCGGCCCCAACACGCTGGAATCGCGCGCCCACGCGCTCGAAACCAGCGCGGCGCTCAAGGAAATTGCCGCAAAGCTCGGCATCGCGTTGATCTACAAGACCTCGTTCGACAAGGCCAACCGCACCTCGGTCGGCGGCGCGCGCGGCCTCGGCCTTGCGGCGAGCCTGCCGATCTTCGCCGAAATTCGCGAGACGACCGGGCTCCCGGTGCTGACCGACATCCACGCGCCCGAGCAATGCGCGTCGGTCGCCGAGGTCGTCGACGTGCTGCAAATTCCCGCCTTCCTGTTCCGCCAGACCGACCTCTTGCTGGCCGCCGGCGCCACGGGCCGAGCGATCAACATCAAGAAGGGCCAGTTCGCCGCGCCCTGGGATATGAAGAACGCGGCGGGCAAGATCGCCTCGACCGGCAACGAACGGATCATGCTGTGCGAGCGCGGCGCGAGCTTTGGCTACAACACCCTGGTCGTCGACATGCGCGCGCTGCCGATCATGGCGCAGACCGGCTATCCCGTGGTCATGGATGCGACGCACGCGGTCGCGCAGCCGAGCGGGCGGGGCGACCGTTCCGGCGGCGAGCGCGAGTTCGGCCCGGTTCTGGCGCGCGCCGCCGCCGCGGTCGGGGTCGCGGCGATGTTCCTCGAAACCCACCAGGACCCGGACAAATCGGGCACCGCCGAGGCCGCGACGATGATTCCATTGAAAGCGATGCCCGAGTTGCTCCAGACGCTCATCGAACTCGATCGCATCGCCAAGGCGAAGCCGCTTGGCTTTTGATTGTCGTCCCAGCGGAAGCCGGGACCCACTTTTCAACAGTCTGTGTAGCGGATAAGTGGGTACCGGCGTTCGCCGGTACGACATCCGCAGAGGCGGACGCCATAACAGCAACACCGGAGCCGCTTGTATGACCGCCATCGCCGACATTCATGCCCGCGAGATCCTCGACAGCCGCGGCAATCCCACGGTCGAGGTCGAGGTGACGCTCGACAGCGGCGTGATCGGCCGCGCCGCGGTCCCGTCGGGCGCCTCGACCGGCGCGCATGAGGCGGTCGAGAAGCGCGACGGCGGCCCGCGCTACCACGGCCGCGGCGTGCTGCAGGCGGTCGAGGCGGTCAACGGCGAGATTTTCGACACGCTGTCGGGCTTCGACGCCGCCGACCAGCTGCGCATCGACCGCACCCTCATCGAGCTCGACGGCACGGCCAACAAGGGCCGGCTCGGCGCCAATGCGGTGCTCGGCGTCAGCCTCGCCTGCGCCAAGGCCTCGGCCGAGGAGGTGGGTCAGCCGCTCTACCGCTATGTCGGCGGCGCCTACGCGCACATCCTGCCGGCGCCAATGATGAACATCGTCAATGGCGGCGTGCATGCCGACAACCCGATCGACATCCAGGAATTCATGATCATTCCGGTCGGCGCCGAGACGATGGCCGACGCGATCCGCGCCGGCTCGGAAATCTTCCACGCTCTCCGCCGCAAGCTCCACGATTCCGGGCTCAACACCAATGTCGGCGACGAAGGGGGATTCGCGCCTAACCTCGCCTCGGCCGACGCTGCGCTCGGATTCGTCATGCAGGCGATCGAGGCCGCCGGCTACAAGCCCGGCGACGATGTCGTGCTCGCCCTCGATCCGGCCTCGACCGAATTCTACGAGAACGGCAAATACAATCTGAAAGGCGAGGGCCGGGTGCTCGATTCGGGCGGCATCGTGGCCTATTACGCCGATCTCTGCGCGCGCTATCCGATCGTCTCGATCGAGGATGGCATGGCCGAGGACGATTGGGAGGGCTGGGCGCATCTGACCCAGGAACTGGGCGCAACGGTGCAACTGGTTGGCGATGATCTCTTCGTCACCAACCCGGCGCGGCTTCGCGAAGGGATTGCGAAAAAGGTCGCTAACGCCTTGCTGGTAAAGGTTAATCAGATTGGCACCTTGACCGAGACGCTGGAAGCGGTGGCGACCGCGCGCAATGCCGGCTACGGCGCGGTGATGTCGCACCGTTCGGGTGAGACCGAGGATACGACCATCGCCGATCTCGCGGTCGCGACCAATTGTGGGCAGATCAAGACCGGTTCGCTTTCGCGTTCCGACCGGCT
>JASHUW010000585.1 GCA_030039815.1 Alphaproteobacteria bacterium | reverse complement strand
GCAGGTGTCGCCGACCTGCGAATGGACGGCATAGGCGAAATCGACCGGTGTCGCACCGCGCGGCAGGGCGATCAGATCGCCCTTCGGCGTGAACACGAAGACCTGGTCCTGGAACATTTCCAGCTTGGTGTGCTCGAGGAATTCCTCGGCCGAGGAATGTTCGAGGATATCGACCAGCTCGCGCAGCCAGCGGTATTGCGGCCCGTCGGTGCGCCCGCTCTCCTGCTTGTAGATCCAGTGCGCAGCGACGCCGAGCTCGGCGACTTCGTGCATGTCGCGGGTGCGGATCTGCATCTCGATGCGCTGGCGCTCCGGCCCGATCACGCCGGTATGCAGCGAGCGGTAATTGTTGGGCTTGGGGGTCGAGATGTAGTCCTTGAAACGGCCCGGAACCACGTGATAGGCGGAATGGATGATGCCCAGCGCGTGGTAGCACTGGCCGACATCATCGACCAGCACGCGGAACGCCATGATGTCGGCGAGCTGCTCGAACGGCACGTCCTTGCGCTGCATCTTGCGCCAGATCGAATAGGCCGATTTCTCCCGGCCTGAGACCGTAGCGTTGGGAAGCCCGCCCTCGGCGAGCTTGCGGGTCAGCTCCTCAGTGATGCGCGCGACGACGTCCCCACCCTTGGCGCGCAGAAAGCCGAGCCGTGCGGTGACGCTGGAACGGGCATCCGGGTAAAGCTCGGCGAAGGCCAGGTCTTCGAGCTGGTCCTTCATGCGGTGCATGCCGATGCGCTCGGCCAGCGGCGCATAAATGTCCATCGTCTCGCGCGCGATCTGACGGCGCTTCTCGGCGTTCTTGATGAAGCGCAAGGTCGACATGTTGTGCAGCCGGTCGGCGAGCTTCACCAGCAGCACGCGGATGTCTTCCGACATCGCCAGCACCAGCTTGCGGAAGTTCTCCGCCTGCTTGGTCTGGTCGGACTGCAATTCGAGCCGCGACAGCTTGGTGACGCCGTCGACGAGCCGGGTGATCTCGGGCCCGAACAGGCGCTCGATGTCATCGAGCGTCGCCTCGGTGTCCTCGATCGTGTCGTGCAGCAGGCCGGTGGCGATCGACGCGGTGTCGAGCTTCATATGAGCCAAGAGGCCCGCCACTTCGACCGGATGCGAAAAATACGGGTCGCCCGACTCGCGTTTCTGCGAGCCGTGCGCCTTCATCGAGTAGACATAGGCGCGATTGAGCACCGCCTCGTCCGCATCCGGATCGTAGGATTTCACCAGATCGACAAGATCGGGCTGCCGCATCATTGGGCAGCGCTCCCCGGCGGATGTACGGGCAGGCGACCGCGACGCAGGTTAGGGAGCCTCGTCTTCGGGCGCCTCGTCCTCGAAACTCTCCGGCTCGCCTTCGGGCAGCTCGGCCAACTCGACATCCTCGTCGTCTTCACCCTCGACCGAGAGCATGTCTTCCGCCAGCTCGTCCTCCTCGCTCGGCTCCGCTTCGACATCGCCGGCAAGCCCGGCAACACCGAGCGCCTCGGTGACACCGAAGAGGTTCGACTCGAGTTCGATCGTCTCTTCGGGTTCGTCGATCTCGACATGCTTTTGCATGCCGCGGATCAGCGAATCCTGCAGCCGTTCGAGCGGCACGGTGTCTTCCGCGATCTCGCGCAGCGCAACGACCGGGTTCTTGTCGTCGTCGCGGTCGAGCGTCAGTGGCGCCCCGGCGGTGATCTCGCGCGCCCGCTGCCCCGCCACCAACACCAGCTCAAACCGGTTCGGTACCTTGAGCACACAATCTTCGACAGTGACCCGCGCCATCCTGCAACCTTTCCGCCAGCAATCTGGAGTCGCTCAAATATATGGGGGCGATCCCGGCCCGGCAACACCGGCGCCCGCGGCAATAACGCCTAAAACCAACGATTGCCTCCAACCAACCCGGCGCCTTTGCCGCGCTCCAGCCGTGCGGTCTACTGATGCGCCACCCGAGCTTCACGCGCTTGACCCGGTTAACCCGGCGCGCCTATATGACGCCCGCCGGCCGGATGGCAGAGTGGCTATGCAACGGACTGCAAATCCGTCTACAGCGGTTCGATTCCGCTTCCGGCCTCCAACCGCGCGACCGTCGTCATTTCCTTTTACGCGATTGATGGTTCGTCGCGCATCGGCCGTTGGCGACCCCGGCAGGATTCGAACCTGCGACCACCTGCTTAGAAGGCAGGTGCTCTATCCAGCTGAGCTACGGGGTCGTGCGGCGAACGCCGATCATGTCCTGATGCGGTCGTAGCGGAAATTGTCGGCATAGCTCTTTGTCTTGAGCGTGCGGGCGTGGGGCTCGATGACCGTGTAGTCAAGCCCGTGCCGGTCAGCGAAGGCGACAGCCTCGTCGAGGGTTGGAAAGCGCAGCTTGACCTGGTTCAGCGTGTCCTGCGCGCTCGACCAACCCATCAGCGGGTCGGGAGTACGTCGCGTGGCCGGCTCGTATTCGAGCAGCCACTTGCGAGTCTGCGATCGCCCCGCCTGCATCGCCGTCTTCGACGGCCGATAGATGCGCGCCAGCGCCATTCGTCCCTCCGGTGCCGCGTCCCTCGAAGGGCGCGACGATCATGGTCGGGGCGAGAGGATTTGAACCTCCGACATCCTGCTCCCAAAGCAGGTGCGCTACCAGACTGCGCCACGCCCCGTGTCAAGGATTTCCGCGGCTTTTACGTCAACCGCGGCCGCTGAGCAACAGTCCGTCTCAGCGAATATGAAACCGTGCTGTTTGGACATCCGATCGCCAAATAACTTGCTGAAGTTGTTGGTGAGCCCGTCGGGATTCGAACCCGAGACCTACTGATTAAAAGTTAGCCCCGAGCCGCTTTACGGTGTTTTAGGAATAACCCTATGAGCAGCCATTTTTCGCAGAAATAGGGCTAAAATAAGGCTTTTACTTACTAACCCTTCCGCGTTATAAAAGACCGCGCCGGGTTATTTCCTGGGCGAAATGGGTTACTTGGGAGAATCCCCTAT
>JASHUW010000057.1 GCA_030039815.1 Alphaproteobacteria bacterium | reverse complement strand
GGCATTGACGATCAACTCGAAAGCCGCGCGCGCGCCGTCGAGAAAAGCCGAGGCCTCGAACCCGGGATCGGTGGCGGATATCTGCGCAATCCCGCCCGCCACGGTGTTGGACGGGGGTGTCACTGCGGCGAGCGGACCTGGGCGCGGCGCGAGCGTCACGATCTTGCCGGCGCCGACCTTGTCGCCGGCAGGGGTCGAGCCGCGCACAAAAAGATCGCGCCGGCGTTCGTTTCCGGTGCGGCGACCCAGCACGCTCCGCAGGCGCAGCACCAGGAACGCGGCGACCATCGCGAACAGGATAATATCAAAATAATGCGGTAGATCGCCCATCATGTCCTGCCGTGATGCGGGGTGCGAGCCGGCACGCGATAGTTCTGTCGAGCAATTACATAAGGGTTCGTCCGCCCGGCGGCAAGAAAAGCCGACGGGAGTCCTGTCGCGCGCCGTGTTGCGGCCGCCGATGATCCGTGTTAGCGGAGCGCGCAACAACGGAGCGGGGCGATGATGGCACAGACAACCGCCGGCAACGGTCAGGATGCAATCCTAGGCGCTGCAGCCGATACGGCGCAGCGGCTGATCGTCAACGCCCAATACATTAAAGACTTGTCGTTCGAAAACCCGCGCGCGCCACAGAGCCTGACGCAGCAGAACACGGCGCCGGCGGTCGACATCAATGTCGATGTCAACGCCCAGCCGCTGAACACCGAAACCTTCGAGGTCGTGCTGACGGTCAAGGCCAGCGCCAAGATCAATGACGAACCGCTGTTCATTCTCGAACTCGTCTACGGAGCCGTGGTGACCGTACGCAACGTACCGCGCGAGATGCTGCCGCCGGTGTTGCTGGTCGAGACACCACGGCTGATGTTCCCGTTCGCGCGTAACATCGTCGCCGACGCGACACGCGAGGGCGGGTTTCCGCCATTGATGATCAACCCGATCGATTTTACCGACTTGCTGCGTCGCGGCGCCGCAGCGGCGCCCGATGCGCCGGCGGACACCCCACCCTCAGCCGGCTAGGTTCCACATCGCGTTGCTGATCGTCGCGAGCAGCGCCCGATGCGCAGACAGCTCTTCGGGCGTTGCCGCGTGTGGGCGGGGCGGCCGAATCGGCCGATCCTCGAAGGACATAAGGTCGAGCGCCCTCGCCGTCTCCGCGGTGGCGAAGTCGAGCCCAGGCTGACGGCCGCCCAGCAGCTCCACATAGACATCCGCCAGGAGCCCGCAATCGATTTCCGCACCATGCTTCTCGCGCGCGGCGAGGTCGATCGCGAAGCGGCGGCAGAGGGCGTCAAGGCTTGCCGGCGCGCCGGGAAAGCGGCGGCGCGCGAGCAATAGCGTGTCCACATAGTTCGCCGCCAGGAAAGGCCGGCCGGCGCGCGCCAATTCAGCGTTGAGAAAGGCAATGTCGAATTCGGCGTTGTGTATGACCAGCGGCGCATCGCCGACAAACGCCAGAAACTCGTCGACCGCGGCGGCGAAAGGTGGATAGCCGGCGAGGAATTCCTCGCTCAGCCCGTGCACGGCGTAGGCGTCGGGCGGCATATCCCGCTCGGGATTGACGTAACAGTGGAATCTTCGCCCCGTCGGCACGTGGTGCATCAGCTCGATCGCCGCGATCTCGACGATGCGATGGCCCGATTGCGGGTCGAGCCCCGTTGTTTCCGTATCGACGACTATTTCGCGCACGCCGCCCTCCCGCGCAGGCGGCGCAGGCGCAAGCTGCGACGCCACTCTCCCTGTCGCACGCGGCGGACGATCGCCGCAAGCTGCCGCGCCGCGGCCGCGCGACTCAAGGCCGTGCTGACGATGAAATCGGCGCGATGCCGTTTTTTGCGGTCAGGCAACTGCGAATCGAGGATCGCCGCAAAGCGCTCGGCAGTCATGCCGGGGCGGCGCATCACCCGCTCGCGTTGCAACCGGAGCGGCGCCGAAACGACAATGACGCCATCGACACGGTCAATCCGGTCGGTCTCGAACAGCAACGGAATGTCGAGCACCGCGAGTTTCACGCCGCGGGCCCGGTGCCGCGCCACCCACCGTCGTTCAACGGCGCGCACCCTCGGATGCAGGATCGCCTCGAGCCGGCGCAACTCCTCGGGATTGCCGATGACGCGAGCCCCGAGCTTGCGGCGATTTATCCCGCCGTCCTCGTCGCGCACGCCGGGAAACGCCGCCTCGACCATGGCGACGGCCGAGCCGCCCGGCCCCATCATTTTGTGAATTTCGGCGTCGGCGTCGTAAAGTGGCACGCCGAGGCGACGCAATGCCCCAGCTGCCGTGCTTTTGCCCATGCCGATCGAGCCGGTGAGGCCGAGGACGATCATCGGGCGCTCAGTGCGCCCCCGCGAAGGTCGCCAGCATCGCTCGGCGGAGAGCCGGGGTGACCTGCGGCTCAGCGCCAAACCAGGCCGCGAAGCCGGGCCGGCCCTGATGCAACAACATGCCAAGCCCGTCGACGACCGGGTTGCCGCGCCGCCGCGCGGCCGCCAGAAGCCCGGTCTCGAGTGGCACGTAGACGATGTCGACGACAACGGCCGTCTCGGGCAACGGCGCGAGATTGATCTCCAGCGGTGGCTCATTCTCCATGCCGAGACTGGTGGTGTTGGCGAGAAGGCCCGCGGCCGCCAGCACCTCGTTGCGCTGCTCCCAGGGATGTACGGTGATCCGCGTTTCCGGCGCGGCAAGGTCGCGGGCCAGCGCCTCGGCCCGGTCACGCGTCCGGTTGACCAGCCTGATTTCAGCGACGCCTGCGGTGCTCAGCGCTGCGACCACCGACCGCGCGGCGCCGCCGGCGCCGAGAACCACCGCAGGTCCGCAAGATGCGCGCCATCCCGGTGCCTGTTCGCGCAGGTTTTCGCGAAAGCCGAAGACATCGGTGTTGCTGCCTTCAAGACCGCCGTCCGGTGCGACAATAACGGTGTTCATCGCCCCGATGCGCTGCGCGAAGGGGTCGACGCGATCCATAATTCTGAGCGCGGCCCGCTTGTGGGGGATCGTGATGTTGCAGCCACGAAAACCCAGCGCCGGCAGTGCCCGCAACGCCTGTTCGAGCCGGTCCGGCGCGACGGCGAGCGGCACATAAGCGCCATCGATCCCGTGCTCGTGGAGCCAGAACCCATGCAGCGCCGGGGAGCGTGAATGCGCGATCGGCCATCCCATGATGCCGGCGAGCCGCGCCGCCCCGGTGATCGCCATGGTTTGTCCTCACTTTGCCAGGATGCCGCGCTCGCGCAGGAATTCGAGCAGCTCCAGCAGCGGCAGGCCGAGGATCGAGAAATGATCTCCCTCGACATGCGCGAATAGCTGCACCCCTCTGCCCTCGATCCGGTACGCCCCGACCGAGCCGAGCACGGCATCCCCCTCCGCGGCAATATATCCGGACAAAAACGCTTCGCCAAAGTTTCGCATCCTCAACTTCGGCATAGAGATCGCATGCCAAAGCCGCATGTCGTCACGAAAGACACAGGCCGCCGTCACGAGACTATGACTGTGACCGCGCAACCGTCGCAATTGCGCGGCGGCCGCCTCAAAATCGTCAGGTTTGTCGAACCATTCATCGTCCGCCACCAGAATCTGGTCGGCACCGATGACCAGCGCTAGGGGATGGCGAGCGGCGACAACGCGCGCCTTTGCTTCGGCCAAGGCCATAGCGCAGACGAGCGCGTCTCTGCCAGCGGCACGGTGTTCACGCTTGATCGCGGCTTCATCGACCGCCGCCGGGTCGGCACTGAACTCAACTCCGGCCGCCCGCAGCATCGCCGCACGCGCCGAACTCGCTGAAGCCAAGATCAGCGTCTCAGGCGTCGAGACCATGCCGTCGGGCCAATAACTTGTAGATCGCCGCCGCAGTTTCCTCGATCGATCGCCGCGTGACGTCGATCACCGGCCAATGATATTCGGAAAAAACCCGGCGCGCCTCACGCACTTCGGCCCTTACGGCTTCAAGATCGGTGTAGTCGGTCTCACCGTTGTCATCGAGCATCGACAAGCGATTGCGGCGCAGGTGAATAAGCCGCTCCGGGTCGTTGGTGAGCCCGACGATCAGCGGCTTTTTCGCCGCCAAGAGTTCGGACGGAAGCGACACGCCGGGTACGAAGGGCACATTCGCCGCCTTTATTCCGCGATTGGCGAGATAAAGGCTGGTCGGCGTCTTCGATGTCCGCGATACACCGACCAGACATACGTCGGCGTCCTCGATTCCCCAGCTTGACTGGCCGTCATCGTGATTGATCGCGAAGGTCATCGCGTCGATGCGGGCGAAATACTCGTTGTCCAGCAGGTGCTGCTTGCCCGGCAGCCCGCGGCTCTTGCTGCCGAGAAATGCCGCCATCGCGCCGAGCACGGGGTCGAGGATCGGGATCGTCGTGACCCCTAGCCGCCGACAACCTTCCTGCAGCGCTTGGCGCAGCGCCTCGTTGACCAGCGTATAGAGTACGATGCCGGGATTGGCTTCGACCCCAGCGAGGACACGATCGAGCTGGCCCTGGGTGCGCACCATGCTCCAAACATGTTCGATGGCCTGTGCCTCATCAAATTGCACGAGGCAGGCCCGCGCCACCGAATGCACGGTGTCGCCGGTCGAATCCGAAACCAGATGAAGATGAAACCGCGTCAGCACCCGGCCTCGTCCTTCCCTTTCATTTCATCCTCCGAAGCTGTGGGTCAATTGTCGCGAATCGGGGGCAATACCGCAATTTTGCAAAATCACCGGGTCTCCGCGCCGAGCCGTCCCCGGTTTGCCGAATCCGCCAATATAAATTTCACCAGTCGCATATCTTCCCAGCAATAACTTTGAAAGTCGGGGACTATCGGATTGTCCCCGCGTTCCCCACGTTGTCTCGGCGCCGATCGCCACGGGATTTCATTGATCTATCGGCGGATCACCACGTTTTTCCGCCCACAACCGTGTCGCTCTCATCCCGCGCCGTCAATGTACGAACTTAGGGATAGAGTCTAATCCCCGATTCGCTCTGCGTCCCACTACCACTTCCTCAAAAGATTCTTTTATGAATGAAGAGGAAGGTAGGGAGCGATACCCAAGATGAACGCTCGACCGTCGGACAAGCTGCTACTGAGGGCGCTCGCGGGCGAGACGCTTGATCTCCCCCCTTGGTGGCTGATGCGGCAGGCCGGACGCTACCTGCCGGAATATCGCACCGTGCGGGCGAGAGCCGGCGATTTCATGACATTATGCTTGACGCCTGACCTTGCCGCCGAGGTGACGTTACAGCCAATTCGGCGGTTCGGCATGGATGCAGCGATTTTGTT
>JASHUW010000584.1 GCA_030039815.1 Alphaproteobacteria bacterium | reverse complement strand
GGGGCGAACGTCATCAAGATCGAGCCGCCCAACGGCGAACCGCTGCGCCGCCGCGCGCCACCCGGCAAATCGACGACGTTTCCGATCGCGATGCTCAACTCGAACAAGCGCGCGATCACCCTCAACCTCAAGGACGAGCGCGGCAAGCAGCTGCTGTTCCGGATGGCGGAAAAGGCCGACGTGCTGCTGGAGAATTTCGCGCCCGGGGTGATGGACCGGCTCGGCGTCGGGTTCAAGGTGCTGCACGAGATCAATCCGCGGCTGGTTTACGCCTCGGGCACCGGGTACGGGCTGAGCGGCCCCGATCGCGACAACCTGGCGATGGACCTGACGATCCAGGCCTTCTCCGGGATCATCAGCGTCACGGGAGAGGCCGACCGGCCGCCGCTCAAGGCGGGGCCTGCCGTCGTCGATTTCCTCTCCGGCATCCACCTCTACGCGGCAACGGTGACCGCGCTCTACGAGCGCTCGGTGACCGGGGTCGGCCGGCTGGTCGAGGTGGCGATGGAAGAAGCCGCCTACCCCACCCTCACCTCGCAGCTCGAGGCTTATTGGCGCAGCGGCAAGACGCCGGAGCGCACCGGCAATGCCAGCCATAATCGCGTGCCGATCAACGTCTATGCGGCCAAAGACGGCTATATCGCGATGAACCTCGCAGTCGAGGAGCATTGGCACAACCTCCTGGCGGCGATGGGACGCGAGGATCTGCGCGACGACCCGCGCTTTTCGTCGCCGGCGGCGCGGGTCGAGAACCGCGAGTTGGTCGACCGAACGATCGAGGGGTGGAGCAAGACGCTGCCCAAGATGGAGATTTTCCGGGTCGCCAAAGAGCGACGCATCCCGCTCGCGCCGGTGCGCGAGGTCGACGAGGTGATGCACGACCGGCACATGCACGAGCGCGGCTTTCTCGACGACATCGAACACGACGAGCTCGGCGCCATCACCGTGCCGACCTCGCCGCTGCGCTTTCACGGCGCCGACCGCCGGGCGACGACGCCCAGCCCCAAGCTCGGCCAGCACAATGATGAAATCTATGGCGGCTGGCTCGGGCTGTCGGCGGGTGAGATCGCGGCTCTGAAAGCCGACGGCGTCATCTAGCGCGATGCGCGGTAAGATTTTTCTGCTCGCCGCCGCGTTCATTCTCTCTTCGGCCGTGGCGCTGGCCGAGAGCGGCCCCGGCTGCGCCGCTCCGGCGAAGCTCGATGACGGCTGGGCGGTCTCGGGGCCCGCCGAGCAAGGCCTCGACCCCTCGCCGATCTGCTCGATCGGACCGCATTTCGATGCCTGGAAAGAGGCGAATGTCCATGCCGTCGTGGTGATCCGCCACGGCGCGCTGGTCTACGAGGCCTATTTCACCGGCGAAGACGAGAACTGGGGCCGCAAGCTGGGACGGGTGACGTACAAGGCCGACATGGTTCACGACCTGCGTTCGGTCACCAAGAGCCTCACCTCGCTCGTCGTCGGCATCGCGCTCGATCGCGGCTGGATCAAGGATCTCGACGCGCCGGTGACCTCGTTCTTTCCGGAATACGCCGATCTGCGCACACCGGAGAAGGACAAGATCACGCTGCGCCACCTGTTGATGATGTCGACCGGGCTCGTCTGGGACGAGGATATGCCTTACAGCGACCCGGCGAACAGCGAAACCCAGATGTACAAGGCATCCGATCCCTATCGCTACGTGCTGGAGCGGCCGGTCGGCGGTCCGCCTGGAAAAATCTTCAATTATGTTACCGGCGCGCCGACCCTGCTCGGCGCGGTGTTGCACAAAGTGACCGGGAAGCCGTTCGACGCGCTGGAACGGGAGGTGCTGTTCGACCCGCTGGGCATCAGCGATGTCCAATGGACGTATTTCGACAATGGCGACCCGATGCCCGGCGGCGGCCTCAGGATGCGGCCGCGCGACCTGGCGAAGATCGGCCAACTGGTGCTGGCGCACGGGCAATGGAATGGCAAGCAGATCGTCCCGGCGGCGTGGATCGAGCAATCGACGACGCCGCGACTCAACGCCTATTCGATGTATTTCTATGGCTACCAGTGGTGGCTCGGCCGGTCGCTGCTAAACGGCCGGCAGGTCGATTGGATCGCCGGGCGCGGCTATGGCGGACAGCGGCTGATCATCGTGCCGAGCCAGGATATCGTCCTCGTCGCCATGGCGGGGCATTACGATACGTCGCCGCTCCAGGAGATCGCCGCGATCAACCTGCTCAACCGTGTCGTGCTGCCCGCCATCGCCGACAAGTAAAGCGAGGTGAAAGATGCCCCTCCTCCATGAACAGCGCGGCCATGTCGCGATCCTGACCCTGTCGCGGCCGCAGGCGCGCAACGCCTGGGGCGAGGACTACAATGCGGGGCTCATGGAGCTGCTGCCGAAGCTCGAGGACGACCCCGGCACCCGGGTCGTGATCCTCACCGGCGACGACAAGGGCGGCGCGTTCAGCGCCGGCGCCAACATCAAGGACCCGAAGACGCACACCAGCGCTTCGATCGCCGACGCGATCGAGGCACTGCCGAAACGCCGGCGACAGCAGGCGTTCAACCTGCTGACGGATTTCGCCAAGCCGGTGATCGCCGCGGTCAATGGCTACGCGGTCGGCATCGGCTGCATCGTCACTTATTGCTGCGACCTGATCGTCGCCTCGGAGAAGGCGGAGTGGCGGTTGCCGCAGGTGGGTCTCGGCATCCTGCCGGCACAGGGCGGCACGGTGCGGCTGGCGCGCTGGGTGGGGCGCGGCATCGCGATGCGCGTGGCGATGGGGTTCCCGCTGAAAGCCGAGGAGGCCTACCGCGCCGGGCTCGCGCAATGGCTGGTGCCGCACGAGGAGCTGATGGCAAAGGCGATGGAGGTCGCCGAGCACATCGCCGCCCTGCCGCCGCTGGCGACACGGCTCGCCAAGGAGGCGGTCAATTTCGGGCTCGACGTGCCGCTGCGCGAGGCGGCCAACGCCGACCTCTACCGCTTCATGGCGCTGGAGCTGACCGAGGACAAGGCGGAGAGCCACCAGGCCTGGCGCGAGCGTCGCAAGCCGCAGATCAAGGGCCGCTAGCCCTCGCGGCGATGTGACCCCTCTTCCATCGCCCGACGGGGTAAAGACACAAAGGATCACGATCCGACCGGAGGTCGCCATGCATCGCCCGTTCCGTCTGTCGTTCCTTGCGATCGCTCTTATCTGCGCCGCAAACGCGGCACGCGCCGACAGCACCCGCGAATACGAGCCGGCAAAGCCGGCGGCGCCCGTCGCGCCGGCGGTCATGACGCTCGACGCCGCCCAGCAGAAGATCGACGCGAGCGACTATCGCGGCGCCATCCCGATCCTGACCGCCGTCGTGCAGAAGGATCCGAACAACGCCGACGCGCTCAACCTGATGGGTTACAGCCTGCGCAAGACCGGCCAGCCCGATTTGGCTCTGCAGTATTACGACAAGGCGCTGTCGCTGAACCCGAACCATCTCGGCGCCAACGAATATCTGGGCGAGCTTTATGTCGAGCAGGGGCAGATGGACAAAGCCAAGGAGCGGTTGGCGGTGCTGCAGGCGGCATGCGGGAATTGCGCGCAGGCTCAGGATTTGCGCAAGGCGATCGCGACCGGCGTGCCCAACGCCAAAAAATCTTGGTGATTGCATAGCCGAACCGCAAACAACGCCTGTCTCGCCCGGCCGGCGGCTCTGATACCCTCCTTTCGTAAGATTAAATTTATTTAATCTAACGACAGAACCGAGGGGGGAGCCGCCATGAGCGACACCACAGTCAGCACAGGCTTGTCCGATGCCGAGCATCGCGCGCATTTGCGCCGGGCCGTGATCGCCAGCACGGTCGGCACGACGATCGAGTGGTACGACTTCCTGATCTACAGCACGATGACCGGGCTGGTGTTCGGCAGGGTGTTCTTTTCCGGCTCCGATCCGCTGATCGACACGCTGAAAGCGTTCGGCGTCTTTTTCATCGGCTTTGTGGCTCGGCCGATCGGCGCGGCCATCTTCGGTCATTACGGCGACCGCATCGGCCGCAAGGCGACACTGATCGTCACGCTGTTGATGACCGGCATCGCGACGGCGGCGGTTGGGCTGGTGCCCGGCTACGATTCGATCGGGATCTGGGGCGCGGTGATCCTCACCCTGCTCCGGCTCATCCAGGGCATCGGCGTCGGCGGCGAATGGGGAGGCTCGGTGCTGCTCGCGATGGAATGGGCGCGCAGCACCAAGAACCGCGGCTTCATCGCCGCCTGGCCGCAATTCGGCGCGCCGGCCGGGCTGTTTCTCGCCAACATCGCGGTGCTGATCTTCAGCTATCTTTCCGGCGACCAGTTCCTTGTCTGGGGCTGGCGGCTGCCGTTCCTGATCAGCATCATCATGGTCGCGGTCGGCATGTGGATTCGCCTCGGCATCCTGGAAACGCCGGTGTTCCAGCGCATCCTCGATCGCGAGGAGGTGGCGCGCGCGCCGGTCTTCGAGGTGCTGAAGCGTCAGCCGAAGACGGTCGCGCTGACGGCGCTGTTGCGCCTCGCCGAGCAGTCGCCGGGCTACATCTTCAACGCATTCATCTTTACCTACGGCACGCAGGTGCTTGGCGCGTCGCGCAATCTGCTGCTGACCGGGCTCATCGTGACGACCGGGCTCGGCTTCATCTGGGCGCCGATTGCCGGCGCGCTGTCGGACAAGATCGGCCGACGGCAGATGTACATCATCGGCTGCGTCTTCGTGGCCGTGTTCACCTTCGTCTATTTCATGATGCTGGACACCAAGGACCCGACGATGATCTTCATCGCGGTCGCGCTGTCGTTCATCCCGGTGATGACGATGTACGGCCCAGAAGCGGCGCTGATCGCCGAGGCCTTCACGCCCAGGCTGCGCTACAGCGGCGCCTCGATCGGCTATCAGCTCGCCTCGATCATCGCCGGCGGACCGGCGCCGTTCATCTCGACCTGGCTGTTCGCGAGCTATCACTCGACATTTCCGATCGGGATTTACGTGGTGATCTGCGCGGTTATCAGCATCGCGACGACGCTGATGCTGCCCGACTACACCAACAAGGAAATCTCGACCGAAGCGGGATACGAACCGGTCTTGTGAGCGATCGGACGGTGGCTGACGCCGGCGGGGAATAGCCGTTCCCCGCCGGCGTTGTCGCGCCGGCATGGTTTCATCGCAAAAGCTGAGGATCGTCGTCGCCGGCATGGTCGCCCAGTACCCGGTCGGCGGGGTCGCGTGGGACTATCTGCAATACGCGATCGGTCTCGCGCGGCTCGGCCATGACGTCGTCTACCATGAGGACACGTGGTGCTGGCCGTATGACCCGCTCCGGCGAACGATGAGCGACGAGGCAAGCTATTCGGCCGCCTATCTCGACGATTTCTTCGCCCGCTACGCGCCCGAGCTGTCCGACCGCTGGCATTACCTGCATTTGCACGATGCGAGCTACGGCATGAGCCGCGCCACGTTCGACGACTTCGCCAAGAGCGCCGATCTGTTCATCAATGTCAGCGGCGGCAGCTTTTTCCCGGATGGGCTGCCGGCGCGCTGTCTCAAGCTCTTTCTCGACACCGATCCCGGCTACAACCAGATCATCCTGGCGGAGCGGCCGGGCTGGTCCGAGAATGTCGACCGCTGGTGCGCCGGCGTCGCCGCGCATGACCGCCATTTCACCTATGCCGAGAATTTTGGCGCGGCCGATTGCCTCGTTCCGGCCGCCGGGATCGCGTGGAAGAAGACGCGCATGCCGATCGTGCCGGAGATGTGGCGCGCCAACGCCGAAGCGCTCGGACCGGACGCGGCGTGGAGCACGGTCATGACGTGGAACGTGTTCAAGGGAAAGCTCGAATATCGCGGTGTCGAATATCGCGGCAAAGCCGATGAATTCGCCAAGATCGCCGACTTGCCTCGCCGCTTCGACCGCAAGTTCCGGCTGGCGGTCGGCGGCACCGAGGCGCCGATGGAGGCGTTGGCGGCGCAAGGCTGGGCGGTCGAGGACGGGCCATCGGCGACGCTGACGCCGGCAGACTACCAGCGCTATGTCGCGGCCTCGCGCGGCGAGGTGTCGGTGGCGAAAAACGTCTATGTCGCGATGCGGACGGGATGGTTTTCGACGCGCAGCGCCTGTTACCTCGCGGCGGCGCGGCCGGTTGTGGTGCAGGACACCGGGTTCTCGCACCTGCTGCCGACCGGACGCGGCCTCCACGCCTTCTCGACCGGCGACGAGGCGAAGGCGGCGATCGAGGCGGTCGAGGCCCATCATGAAGCCGAAATGCAGGCCGCGCGCGATGTCGCGCTCGCCCATTTCGACGCGCGGCTAGTGCTCGCGCGGCTGATCGAAGACGCGTTCGCGAGCGGTTGATGGGGTTGTCATTCCCGCGCATCGCTGCGCGATGCCCCGGAATGACAGCCTCAACTCAATACCGCCCGGCCAACTTGGTGTGATCCCAGCTAACGATGCGCAGCGGCGTTACCTTGAGCACCACGCGCTTGGGCGCGCTGTCGTTGGTCTCGCGGCGCCGCGGCGCCTCGCTGGCGCGCGAAATGATCGCCCAGGCCTCGCGCACCGCGTCCTCGCCCTCGATGATGTCGCAGACGCCGCGCACCATGACGCCCTTGAGTTCGCCATAGGACGCGCCCGCCTCCATCATCAGCGCGACCTTTGGGTTGCGCCGGATGTTCATCACCTTTTGCGCCTTGCCGTACGAGGTCATGTAGAACGCGCCGTTCTTGACGCCGTAATTCATCGCCACCAAGTGCGGGTAGCCTTCGGCGTCAAGCGTGGCGAGGCTGCATTTGCGGTGCGTGTTGAAGAACTCGGCCTGCTCGGCCTCGCTCAGTTGGATCTGCCGCCGCCTCGGTGTTGCGTCATTTGGCATCGCAGGGTCCCAGATAATGGCCGGTGACGTGTTGCGTCGTCACGTTGGGCGGACCGCCGGGGCTGGTGACGACCGTTTTCACGTCGGCCGACATCGCTTCGCCATCGTAATGCGCGACGCCCTCGGAATGCACGGTGGTTCCATCACTGGGCTGGGTGCAGGTCGATTCCCAGCGCACCGTGCCGCCGCTGATATCGACCTTGGCGACTTTGCACTGGCCGTTCGGCTTTGACTGGTGCATGTCGGCCGGCATCGGTGTCGCCGAATCGACGCAGGAGGTGCGGGTGACGTCGACCCCCTTCGGGCCGATATTGATCCCCGGCGGCAGCTGCACGCCCGGCGGCAGCTTCGGCATATTGGGCATCTGCACCTGCGCCGAGAACTCCCACTTTCCGGCTTTGATGCCGTCGGCGGCATAGGCCGAGCCGGCGGCCAGCATCGACAATAAAATCGCGCTCGCAAGTTTCATTCGCTTTTCCCCTTCGGCCGGTCGGCGCCGGCTCTATGCTAGTGTGCCGAATCCGAAATTCGCCGTATCTCAGGGGTGAGGCGCGAAGCGAATTTCGGATTCGAAAGCACACTGGCTAACCATATGAGCCTAGTGTGGCTTTCGGATTTGAAGTTCGCAAATGAGACCCTCCACCAAATTCATGCGAACTTCAAATCCACCACACTAGAGGCGTGGACACGATCATAGGACGCCCATGAACGGCAGCAATCGTCCTGTCGCGCTGGTCACCGGCGCGTCGAGCGGGATTGGCGCGGCGCTGGCGCGCGAGTTCGCGCGGCACGGCCACGATCTGGTGTTGAGCGCGCGCAGCGTCGCGCCGATGGAGACGCTCGCCGCGGAATTGCGCGAGCTCGGCGCCGAAGCGACGGTCATTGGCACCGACCTCGCCGAGCCGGGAAGCGCGGCAAGGCTTGTCACGGCGCTCGAAACGCGCGGGATCGGGATCGAGGTGCTGGTCAACAATGCCGGGCTCGGCGCGATGGGCCGGTTCGCGCGCATTTCCGCGGGGCGCAACGCCGAGATGCTGCAGGTCAACATCGTCGCGCTGACCGAGCTCACGCAGGCGCTGTTGCCGGCGATGCTGGCGCGGCGGCGCGGCAAGATCATGCTGGTGGCGTCCACGGCATCGTTTCTCCCCGTCCCCAACATGGCCGTATACGGCGCGACCAAGGCTTTCGTTCGCAGCTTTGGCGAGGCATTGGCGGAGGAGTTGAAGGGCAGCGGCGTCACGGTCAACGTGCTGTGCCCGGGGGTGACCGCGACGAATTTCTTTGAGGCCGCGGGCGGCAGCGCGCTGTCGAGCCTACAAACGCAACGCATGATGAGCGCCGAGGCGGTCGCAAAGATCGGCCGTGAGGGGCTCACGCGCGGCGAGCGGGTCACCGTCGCCGGGCTGATGAACCGCCTTCTCGCCTTCGCGGCGATCCATACGCCGCATTTCCTCACCCTGCCGGCGGCTGCCCGGATGATGGCGCAGGATTAGCGACGACGGGAGAAATTGAGATGGCGTCCGACACGTATCAAATCCATGCCGTCAAATACGCGCATCACGACCGGCGTGCGCATGAGAATTTCCTGCAAGGCGACCCGCACGACGACGCGCCGATGCCGCTCGACTATTTCGTCTGGGCGATTGTCGGCGAGAGCCGCACCTTCATCCTCGATACCGGCTTCGACGCGGCGATGGCCAAGAAGCGCGGCCGCGAGTTCCTGACCCCGCCGGGCGAAGGCC
>JASHUW010000583.1 GCA_030039815.1 Alphaproteobacteria bacterium | reverse complement strand
CCGAACCCCTAGGCGGGCATGCGAGGCGGCGCGGCGCCGGGCCATCGGCCCGCCGCTGTCGAGCAATCGCCGATCGGTCCGGACCACCCTGCTGGGGGAGCGGCAACAGGCGCTACGGACGGTGTGCGACGAAGCGGACCGCGCGGATCTCGAAGCGGAGTTGCTTTCGCGGTCAACTCGCTCCCGAAGCGAGCGGTCAGACGGTGGGCGACCATGGGCTGCGGCTTGATGACGTTGACCGCGTGGTTCGCACCGGCGACGGGCTGCAGCGAGTCGTCGGTCCGAGGCATGGTTCTCGACCGCCGACCGGCTTGCATCCACCTCGCGCAAGGACTTGAATATCCTGCCCTGAGACGGATGCGACCGTCATGGCTGATACGACGCTATCCCCCGCCGTCTTCTGTTGCGCGATTTGAACGGGCCACCGAAGGAGCAGAGAGCCGGCGCGCCGCGCCACACATCGCCGGGCGACACCGCGGCGGCGGGAAGCGTGCGCGTCAACGGTAGGGCTAACGACGGGGTCGCCCGGAGAGAGCGTGCCGAGCCGCGTTGGCGCGACATTCAGTGGGTCGACTTTATCAGCGAGCGCGACAACGACCAGCTAGGCGCGCTGGACACCGAGTCGCGCCCCACGCCCGAGCCGACCATAACGATGGTGGAACCGGCGAAGGTCGCGGAGGCGGCGCCACCGCTGGGCAGTCTGTTGTGGCTTTTGGCCACGACGCCGTCCGCGACCTCCTTGTCGAAAAAAGTCGAGGCAATTCCCGGCTTGCCACCGCGATACACCCGTGTGCTGGTGCCACGACGGGTCCCGAGTGCAGCCAGCTTGCCACCGGGCTACCTGGGTCCCATCAGGTTGCAACCACCGGCATCGCCAGCTACGGTCGCGCCAATGGCAAGGCTCGTCGGTCTTGTCACCCCACCGCGGATGCCGAGCGCCGCCACCGCGCCGCCTCCGATGCGGAAAAGCCGGCTGGCCGGACCCGAGCGGACGGATCACGAACGCCCCTTTCCGGCATCGATCTCGACCCCCGTTACGACCCCTGGCGAACCGGAGCCGCGCGGCTGGCGCCCGCTTGTCGCCGCAGGAATTGCCGTGACCGGCGCCACCGGACGCCGCGCCTCCACGCTCGCCGGGACAGCGGCGAGAATCGGCCTCGCCCGTGTTCACGCGGCGGTGCCGTGGCGGCACCCGATTTTCGACGCGGTCGACCGGATTTCCTGCCCCGTCACGGCGCGCAAACCCCGCCTGCGCGTATCGGGCCTGACCGCTTTTCTCGTCGTGCTGGCGGCGGTAAGCATCTATATTGGCAGCACGCTCATCACGCGGCATGTGGCGAAGCCGAATGCTGCGCCGGCACCCGTCACGGCAAACGCCTCTCGGTCCGACCCCGTCGCCAGGCAGCTGACGATCGCCGACAAGGCCTTGCATCCCGGCTCGCCGGCGGCGACACCGGACGAAGCTTCGGCGAACGAGCCGCCGAGCGACCCGGCCGCACGCGCTGCGTTCTACATCACCCGCGCCAAGGCGGGCGACGCGGCGGCGCAGTACGATGTCGGCGTGCTTTATGCGCAGGGGCAGGGGTTGGTACAGGATTACGCCAGCGCGGCGACTTGGTTCCGCGCCGCTGCGGCGCAAGGCAACGTCGCCGCCGAATACAATCTCGGCGTGCTCTACGCGCAGGGGCTCGGGGTCGCGGCGAGCCAGACCGAGGCGATCAACTGGTACCGCAGCGCCGCCGCTCAGGATCACCCGGCAGCCGAATTCAACCTGGCGCAAGCCTATGCGACCGGTAGCGGTGCGCCACAGGATTTCGCGGCGGCAGCGCGCTGGTATCGGAAAGCGGCGGCGCAGGGGCTGGTGCCGGCGATGATCAATCTGGCGATCCTCTACGACGCGGGAAACGGGGTCGACCGCTCGGCGATCGACGCCTATGCCTGGTACAGCACCGCCGGCGAGCGCGGCGACGACGCCGCGAAGGGGCGTGCCGCCGAGCTGTTCCAGCAATTCAGCGACCGGGACAAAGCGCGCGCCGAGGGGCTGGCGGCGTCGATCGGCGCGGCGCTCGATTCGTTCAAGCCGGCGGCACCGCCCGCCTGACCGGCAGCGGTCCAGACAGCAGCGCTCCTGCCCGCACCCACCAGCCCGGTTCGGCCGCCGCGAGCAGCGCGCCGGCGCGCGCCGCCGCCTCACGGTCGGCAAACAGCGCGAAGCATGTCGCGCCGCTGCCGCTCATCCGCGACAGATAGGCCTCCGGCAACGTGGCGAGACGCGCGAGCACGGTCGCGATTTCCGGTACGAGACCGAGCGCGGCATCGGTCAGATCGTTGCGGCATTGCCGCAGCAGGCCGAACAGGCCCACCGCGCCGCGCGGCGTCGCCCGCACGAACCGCTCGGCGGTGAACGCACCCTGACGCGCGCGGAACACCGCGGCGGTCGGCAATTCGCGGCGCGGATTGGCCAGCACGATCCCGAGCGGCGGCAGCAAGGGCAGCGGGTCGAGACGCTCGCCGATGCCGCTTACCCAGACCGGTCTCGCGTCAATACAGGCCGGGACGTCGGCGCCGAGCGACGCGGCGATCCCTTTCGCGGCGGCGTCGAGCGGCACGCCCCACAGCGTGGCGAGCGCGCGCAGCGCCGCCGCCGCGTCGCTCGACCCGCCACCTATCCCCGAAGCCACCGGCAGCTGCTTGTCGAGGCGGAGCGAAGCGCCTTTGGCGATGCCGTAATGCGCGGCGAGAGCGTGAGCGGCCCGAAGCACGAGATTGTCGCCGCCAAGCCCTTCCAGCGACGCTGCTTCTGGCCCGGTGACGGTGAGCGACAGCGCCTCG
>JASHUW010000582.1 GCA_030039815.1 Alphaproteobacteria bacterium | reverse complement strand
CGGGCGCAGCTTGCCAGCCTGGCGCAGCTTGTAGCGCACCCGCTGCTTGCGACGCGCGAAGAGCTCTGCGGATTTCTTCGCCATGGTGCTTACTTCTTCTTGCCTTCCTTGCGGCGGATGGTTTCCTCGGCGTACTTGATGCCCTTGCCCTTATACGGCTCAGGCCCGCGATACGCGCGGATCTCGGCGGCAACCTGGCCAACGCGCTGCCTGTCGGCGCCGCTGACGGCGATCAGGGTCGGCCGCTCGCACGTGATCTGGATGTTCTCCGGGATCGGATAAAGGATGTCGTGGCTGTAGCCGAGCTGCAGCTGCAGATTGCGGCCCTGCACCGCGGCGCGGTAGCCGACGCCGTTGATCTCGAGCTGGCGCGTGAAGCCGGCCGAGACGCCGGTCACCATGTTGTTGACCAGCGCCCGCGTCGTTCCCCACATCGCGCGCGCCCGCTTGCCGTCATCCTTTGGCGCGATCGTGATGTGTCCGTCGGCGATCGTCGCCGAGACGTCGGAGCTGATCGTCAGGCTCAATTTGCCCTTGGCGCCGCTGATGTTCAGCACCTGCCCGGCCAGCGCGGCCTGGACGCCGGCGGGGATCGCGACAGGGTTCTTGCCGATGCGAGACATGGCTGCTTCCTAAATCTCCAGCGTCAGAACACCCGGCACAGCACTTCCCCGCCCACCTTGGCGGCACGCGCCTCCGAGTCCGACATGACACCGCGCGGTGTCGACAGGATCGAGATGCCGAGGCCGTTATAGACCCGCGGCAGGTCGACAAGCTTTGAATAAATTCGCCGTCCGGGCTTCGAGACGCGCGAGATTTCACGGATCACCGGCTCGCCGTCGACGTATTTCAGCTCGATCTTCAGCTCGGCGACGCCGGGCCGCACCTGCTCGCGCGTGTAGCCGCGAATATAGCCTTCGCGCTTCAGCACTTCGAGCACGTTCGCGCGGTGCTTCGACGCCGGCGACGCCACCACCGCCATCCGCGCCCGCTGCCCGTTGCGGATGCGGGTCAGCATGTCGCCGAGCGGATCGCTCATCGTCATGGACGTCCTCCCCTCACCAGCTCGACTTGACCATGCCGGGGATTTGCCCAGCCGAGGCCAATTCGCGCACCGCGATGCGCGACAAGCGGAATTTGCGGTAATAGCCGCGCGGCCGGCCGCTGAGCTGGCAGCGGTTGCGGACGCGTGTCGCCGAGCTGTTGCGGGGCAACCGGGCAAGCTTCAGTTGCGCCTCGAAGCGGTCCTCGGGCGCCGCGTCGCGGTCGCGCGCCAAGGACTTGAGGCGGGCGCGGCGCGGCGCGATCGCCTTCGCCATCTTGGCGCGCCGCGCATTTTTTTCGATCGAGCTTTTCTTTGCCATCGGTAATCTTTCCGGGAGGACGGGTCAGTTCATGAACGGCATGTCGAAGGCCTTGAGCAGCGCCTTGGCTTCGGCATCGGTCTTGGCCGTGGTGACGATCACGATGTCCATGCCGCGCTGGCTGTCGACCTTGTCGTAATCGATCTCGGGGAAGACGAGCTGCTCGCGCAGCCCCAGCGCGTAATTGCCGCGCCCGTCGAAGCTGCGACCCGACACGCCGCGGAAATCGCGCACCCGCGGCAGCGCGATGTTGATCAGCCGGTCGAGGAATTCGTACATGCGCTCGCGGCGCAGCGTCACCTTGACGCCGATCGGCATGTTCTTGCGCAGCTTGAAGGTCGCGATCGACTGCTTGGCTCGGATCACCACCGGGTGCTGGCCGGTAATCGCGGTCAGGTCGCCGACCGCGGCGTCGATCTTCTTCGAATCCTGGACTGCCTCGCCAACGCCCATGTTGACGACGATCTTGTCGAGGCGCGGCACCTCCATCCGGTTCTTGTAACCGAATTCCTTCATCAGGGCCGGGTGCACGGCCTCGTTGTAGCGTTCCTGCAGGCGGGACATTTCCCTCACCTCACTTGTCGAGCACTTCGCCCGAGCGGCGGGCGACGCGGACCTTGCGGCCGTCATCCAAGGTCTTGTAGCCGACCCGCGTCGGCTTGCCCGATGACGGGTCGATATGAGCGACATTCGAGACGTGGATCGTCAGCTCCTTTTCGACGATGCCGCCCTGCTCGCGCATGCTCTGCCGCGTATGGCGGCGGGCGATGTGCACGCCCTGCACGATGAGCCGCGACTCCGCCGGGAAGACGCGCAGCACCTCGCCCTGCTTGCCCTTGTCGCGGCCGCTGATGACGACGACGTTGTCGCCCTTCTTGATCTTCAGCTTCGGCATCTCACAGCACTTCGTTCAGAGAACCTCGGGGGCCAAGGAGGCGATCCTGAGAAACTTCTTGGCGCGCAGCTCGCGCGTAACCGGGCCGAAAACGCGCGTGCCGATCGGCTCGTTCTGCCGATTGATCAGCACCGCGGCGTTGCGGTCGAAGCGGATCGCGCTGCCGTCGATGCGCCGGACCGGAAAGGCGGTGCGGACGATCACCGCGCGGTGCACATCGCCCTTCTTGACGCGACCGCGCGGGATCGCCTCCTTGACCGAGACGATGATCACGTCGCCGACGCCCGCCGTCTTGCGCTTCGAGCCGCCCAACACCTTGATGCACTGGACTCGGCGTGCGCCCGAATTGTCGGCGACGTCGAGATTGGTCTGCATCTGGATCATGCGGCGCCCCCTGTCTCGGCGGTCGCGACGCCGGTGACCTCGGCCTCGGCCTCGGCCTGTGCGGCGCGCGCGCGGCGGCGGGCGAGACCCGGCGCGACGCCGGTGGCCTCGCCAAGCACGATCCAACTCTTGCGCTTCGAGATCGGCCGGCTTTCCTCGATCTGCACCGCATCGCCGGTATGAAACTTGTTGCCCTCGTCATGCGCCGCGTACTTCTTCGAGCGCGTGACGAACTTCTTGTAGACCGGGTGCATGACCCGGCGCTCGACGCGCACGACGATCGTCTTGTCTTGAGCGTCGCTGACAACGATGCCCTGGAGTATCCGTTTTGGCATCTAAACCCCTCAGGCCTTCGCGGCGGCGCGCTGCCGCTCGCCAAGGATCGTCTTGATACGCGC
>JASHUW010000581.1 GCA_030039815.1 Alphaproteobacteria bacterium | reverse complement strand
TGAGTTCCTTGCGCAAGCCCTCGGGCGTGGTCGTGCGCACCCCGGCGATGCCGTAGCTTTCGGCCATTTTCGGGAAGTTTGGGTTCTGCAGCTCGACGGCGATGAGCTTGTTGCCGTAATCCTGCTTTTGGATGCGGCGCACATTGCCGTAGGCGCCGTCGGCGAAAACGACGGCGACCGCGTCGATGCCGAACAGCGCGGCGGTCGACAGCTCCTGCACGTTGTACATGAAGCCGCCATCGCCCGAGATCGACACCACCGGCACGTCGGGCCGGGCGACCTTGGCGCCGAGCGCGGTCGCGTAGCCGGCGCCGAGCGTTCCCTGATAGCCGCTGTGGATGTAGCCCCGCGGCTGGTAGACCGGGAACGCGAGGCGGCCGACATAGCCGACCTGGGTCAAATCCTCGACATAGATGCCGTCATCGGGGAGTTCGGCGCGGATCGCCTCGAGGTATTCGCATTGCGGGCCGAGCCGCTCGGCGATGGTCGCGGCGGTCTTCGCCTTCAGCCCTTCGAGCTCGTCCTTGCGCGAGGCGTGCTTGCGCCCGCCGTCGACCGCCTGCAGCAGTGCTGCCGCGGCGTCCTTGGCGTCGGCGACGAGGCCGATCGCCGGCCGCACGATGCGGTTGATCTCGACGGGATCGAGATCGACCCGGATCAGCTTGATGTCGGCATCGAACCCCCAGCGCGTCTGCGGCTGGTTGAGCCGGGTGCCGATCGCCAGCACGACATCGGCGGTCTTCCACAATTCGTGCCCGGCGAGCAGGTTTTGCGCCAGATAATGGCGGTCGCTAACGACGCCCTTGCCGCCGGTATAGGTGACGACCGGCGCCTGCAGCCGCTCGGCGAGCGCGAGGACTTCGCCGCCTGCGTCCATCGCGCCGCTGCCGACATAGATCAGCGGCGCCTTTGCGCCCGAAAGCAGCTTGGCGGCTTCGGCGATGAGGTCGGAGTCGGGCTCAGGCGCAGGAAGCGCTGCCTCAGGCTGCGGCAGGGTAACGTTGTAGGACCGTGCCATCACATCCAATGGCATTTCCAGCGCCACCGGTCGCGGCCGTCCGTCCGCCAGCTGGCGGAACGCCTCGTTGACCAGCTTGCCGGTCTCGGTCGGATGCGAGATGCGCGCCGCCCATTTGGTGAGACCCTTGAGGATCGCCAACTGGTCGGGGATTTCATGCAAGAGGCCGAAGCCGCGGCCGATCAGGTCGGAAGGGATCTGCCCGCTGACGCACAAGACCGGCGCATTGGTCGCGTAGGCGGTGGCGAGTGCGGCGGTGGTATTGAGCAGCCCCGGCCCAGGCACCACCGCGAAGGCGCCGACCCGGCCGCTCGCCCGTGCATAGCCAAGCGCCATGTAGGCGGCGGCCTGCTCGTGCCGCGTGTGGATCACGCGGATTGCGTCCTGCGCGTCGTAAAGCGCGACGAACAGCGCATCGTTCTGCACGCCGGGCAGCGCGAACAGCGTGTCGATCCCGTGCCGGCGCAGCATCTCGACCAGTGCGCCGCCGCCGGTCATTCGCGTCATCTCCGCCCTCCCCTACTCATGGCCTTCGTGCAGCCGGTCCATCACCGCCAGCAACAGACCGGTTATCACAAAGGTCAGCAGGATCACGATCTGCCACAAGAGATCGGTCTTATCGACCGAGTTTACCTCGACAAAGCTTTCGAGCAGATCGACCGCGGCGATCGCGACCAACGCCACGATGACCTTGAATTTGAGGCCGCTGAAATCGACCCTGCCCATGAACTGTATCAAGGGCGCGTCGTCCTCGCTTTGCTTGATCGTGCCGAGCGTGCCGATGCCGGCGGTGATCATGATCAGCACGAGATTACCGATCAGCACGAGATCAACGAGCTTCAAGACCGCAAGAATGGTGCCGTCGGCACTGAGCTTGGTGATCCCGATGATCGTATGGACCAATTCCTCGAAGAACTCGATGGCGTCGACGATCAGCGCCGCGATCAGCCCGAGATAGAGCGGCGCCATCAGCCAGCGGCTGGCGATCAGGGCGGTGGCGATGACCTGCTGGAGGATTTTCCCCATCGATTGCGCTTAAGCCGTCGGGGATGGCGATGTCAACCGGCGGTAGCGTGATGTTCGGCATCATCGAACGTCGAACAAATCAGCCTTGCCGAACCGGCGCTTGTCGGTCTGCCGCAAGCGCCTCTATCTTGGACCGAAGAGGTTCCCGGGAGGGCGGAACGCCCATGACGAGCGAAGCGGCTGCTTTTGGAGGCGCCGGCGAAAGATCGCGCGGTCCTCGCGGCAGCGAGCGCGGGCGTGAGGCGAGGGCGATCGGGGTCGTCTCCGCGGCGCATTTCGTCCAGCATTTCCAGACCCTGGTGCTGCCGCCGCTGTTCCCATTCCTGACCAAGCATCTCGGCGTCGGCTTTGTCGAACTGGGCCTGGCGCTGACCGTCGGCAACGTCGTGGCGGTGGCGTCGCAATTGCCGATCGGGTTCCTCGTCGATCGCGTCGGCTCGCGGCGGATGCTGCTCCTCGGTCTCCTCATCAGCGCCATCGCCTTCATCACCCTCGGCCTGTCGCCAACCTATCCGCATCTCGTGCTGGCCTGGGCCTTTGTCGGCCTGTCGGGCAGCGTCTTCCATCCCGCCGATTACGCGATCCTCTCGGCGCTGATCCCCAGCGCGCGGGTCGGGCGGGCCTTCTCGGTGCACACCTTCTCCGGCTTTCTCGGCAATGCCGTCGCGCCGGTGACGATCCTGCCGATCGCCGCGGCATTCGGGCTGAAAGCGGCGTTCTTCGCGGTCGGCGGCGTGGCGATCCTGGCGGCGTTGCCGCTCATCCTGGTGCGCGGCATCGACAACCGGCAGCCGGTGGTCGTCCATGCCGGCCAGGCGCAGCCGGCGGCGCCGAAGCTCGGCCTGACCGCGGTGCTGACCCCGACGATCATGTTCCTCACCGCGTTTTTCGCGCTCTTAAGCCTGTCGGGCAGCGGCATCAGCAATTTCTCGGTGGTCGCGTTGCGCGGCGCGTTCGACACGCCGCTGGCGACGGCGAGCGTGGCGCTGACCCTGTACCTGGCGATGCAGGCGCTGGGCGTGCTCGCCGGCGGCTATATCGCCGACAAGACCAGGCACCATGCCGAGGTCGCCTCGATCGGCTACGGCATCAACGCCTGCATCGTACTGGCGATCGCGACACTGGGGCTGGGGGCGGCACCGCTGTTCCTGGCAATGGGCAGCGCCGGGCTTTTGGGTGGGCTCATCATGCCGTCGCGCGACATGCTGGTGCGCGCCGCCGCGCCGCCGGGCGCGATGGGCCGCACCTTTGGCGTGGTCACCAGCGGGTTCAGCATCGGCGGCATGGTCGGACCGCTGCTGTTCGGCTTCATCATGGATCATCACGCGCCGCGCTGGGTGTTCGGCGCCAGCGTTATCATCATGGTGATCGTCTCGGTCGTGGCGGTGATCGGCGACCGCCGCATGGTGCGCAAGAACGTCGCCGCGGTGCCGGCGGCGGCCGAGTAGATCAGCCTCGCGAGAGGCGCTCGCTCATTTGGCCGGCCCGTAAAAGACGATCCACTCCGAGAAATCGTCGCTGCGCTCGACAAAGCCGTGCTCGGCATGCGCCGCCGCGAACAGCAGGTCGCCGGGGCCGATCGCGACCTCGGCGTCGTCGATCCGGTAGCGGCCGCCACCAGTCGCCACGATGTAGAATTCGTCGCGGTCGTGCGGCACCTGCATGCCGCGCGTCGCTTGCGCCGCGAACCGCACCTCGACATCGCCGTCGACAAAGGCCTCGGCCGAGGCGCGATCGGGCGGCGGCTTCAACGCCCGCGCCTCGGCGAGCGACATCGCCCAGCCGGTACGTCCGATCGCCGGCGGCTCTTTGACCGCGCCGTAGAACACGACCCAGGTGGCGAAGTCGTCGGAGAAATCCTCAAAACGGTGCACCTCGTGCGCGGCGACGTAGAGCAGCGCGCCCGGCGCGAAAGGCTCGATGCGCTCGCCGACGCGGAATTTTCCGTGACCGCGTGCGACGATGTAGAGCTCGTCGCGATCGTGCGGCGTCTGCGGGTCGCGCCCGCGCGGCGTGTAGATGCGGACTTCGATGTCGCCGTCGACGAAGGCCAGCGCCGAGCGCCGTCCTTCGGGCAGCGGCAGGGCCAGCGCGGCGGCGAGCGACAGCGGCGGCGGGCTTTTATCCATAGCGGTTCTCCCGGCGGGCGGCGGCGAGCAAGGCCTCGTCGAGCCGCGCCCCCGGGGCAAGATGGCCGATTTCCGGCTCCGGCGCGACCTGCGGCGGGGCGCGGTGGTCGGGGATCGGCGCGCCGATGATCTGCGCGACGGGTACCGTGCCGGCCCAGCACTCGGCCGCGTAATCCGCTTCGAGGTCGAGCGGACCGTCGTTCCTGACCTTCGCCGAGACCTCGTCGATGGTCATGCCGACGAGGCTCGTCGCCTTCAGCTCCTGCGGCGTGATCCCGCGCATGAGCGCGGTGCGGCCGGGATAGACGCGCTCGATAAAGGCATTGAAGCCGGCCTCCTTCTCGGCCGGGTCGTCGACGATCGCGGCGCTGCCAAAGGCCATCACCGAGCGATAGTTGAGCGAATGGCGGAACGCGGAGCGCGCGAGGATCAGCCCATCGATGTGGCTCACCGTCAGGCAGACCGGGATGCCCTTCGCCTGGGTGCGCAGCATGCGGCTCGCCGACGAGCCGTGCCAGTAGAGCCGCTCGCCCTCGCGCCAGAACAGGGTCGGGGTCACATAAGGAAGCCCGTCGATGACGTAGCCGATATGACACAGCAGCGCCGCGTCGAGGATCGCGAACACGCTCTCGCGGTCGTAATGCGCGCGCTCGGGATGGCGG
>JASHUW010000580.1 GCA_030039815.1 Alphaproteobacteria bacterium | reverse complement strand
GCCAACGGCATCGTCGGGACTTTTATCATCGTCGGCATAGCAGCGGTGATGGCCTTCCCGGTCGGAGTCCTCGTCGGTACCTATCTTGCTGTGTACGCGCACAAGAAGATGGCGCAATCGCTTAGCTTCGTCGCCGACGTGCTGGCCGGCGTTCCGAGCATCGCGATCGGCATTTACGCCTACGCGCTATTGGTTGAACCGTTTAAACACTTCTCCGCGTTCGCGGCATCGTTTGCTTTTGCGGTTTTGATGATACCGCTGGTGATTCGGGCCACGGAGGGTGCGATCGCGTTGGTTCCGCGCGAACTGCGAGAGGCCGCGACCGCGCTCGGCGCTCCCGAAGCGAAAGTCGTGTTGAAAGTCCTGGTGGTTGCCGCACGACCCGGCATCATCACGGGGCTGCTCCTATCGCTCGCGCGGGTCACCGGCGAGACCGCACCCCTTCTTTTCACCGCGTTTGGCAGCCAGTATTGGGAGTTGAACCCGGCTCAGCCAATGGCCGAGCTGTCATTGCAGATTTTCACTTACGCGATCTCCCCCTACGCCGACTGGCATGCGCAGGCTTGGGGTGGCGCGCTCCTCCTGATCATTGCCGTATTTATACTCAGTGTACTGGCCCGGCTGTCGATCCTGTTCGGGCGCGAAGGGCGCGCGTAATGGGATCGCCATCAGCCATTCCTTTTGCCTGCGGAGCCGCATGACATGGAAATGGAAAATACGCCGGCCTCAAAACTCTCTTTGGCGAGAGTAGGTGTCGCTATGTCGGAATCGCCAGCGGAATCCGCGAAGGCCTCGGTTTCCACACCAACCGAAACGTTCCCGGTAAAGGTCGAAATCCGCAATGTCGGGTTCTATTATGGCAGGTCGCATGCCCTGAAAAACATCAACATGGTCCTGCGCGATCGCCGGGTGACCGCGTTTATCGGGCCGTCGGGCTGCGGCAAGTCGACCCTGCTGCGTATCTTCAATCGCGTCTACGAGCTCTACCCGCACCAGGTTGCCACTGGCGAAGTCCTCGTCGACGGCCAAAACATCCTGGCCCCCGGGGTCGATCTCAACCACCTACGGGCGAAGATCGGGATGGTGTTCCAGCGGCCGACGCCGTTCCCGATGTCGATCTACGACAACATCGCCTTCGGTATCCGGCTGTACGAGAAGCTGCCGAAATCGGAGCTCAATGACCGCGTCGAGTCGGCGCTGCAGCGTGCCGCGCTGTGGAGCGAGGTCAAGGACAAACTGTACCAAAGCGGTCTCGGCTTGTCGGGCGGACAGCAGCAGCGCCTGTGCATCGCCCGCGCCATCGCGGTGAGGCCGGAAATTCTCTTACTCGACGAGCCTGCCTCGGCCCTCGACCCGATCTCGACCCAGCGCATCGAGGAACTCATCGCCGAGTTGAAGCCCGACTATTGCATCGCCATCGTCACCCACAACATGCAACAGGCGGCGCGCTGCTCCGACTACACGGCGTTTATGTATCTTGGCGAACTGGTGGAGTTCGACGAAACCGAGCGCATGTTCACTCACCCAAAAGAAAAGCAGACGAACGACTACATCACTGGTCGCTTTGGTTAGCGGAGATCGCGACGATGCCTGCCGAACATATCGTTAAAAGCTACGATGAGGAATTGACCCGTCTCGGCAACGTGATCGTCGAGATGGGCGGGCTCGCGGAATCCCAGCTTTCTTCCGCGATCGACGCCGTCGCCAAGCGCGACAGCACGCTCGCCGCCAGCGTCGTCGAGGCCGACGCCCAGGTCGACGAGCTGCAGCGTGAGCTCGACAATCTCGCGATCCGCCTCCTCGCGCTGCGCCAGCCCGTGGCGCAAGATTTGCGCGAGATATTCGCCGCGACGAAGATTGCCGCCGACCTCGAGCGCATCTGCGATTACGCCGCGAACGTGGCCAAGCGCTCGATCGCCTTGGCGCAAACGCCGCCGATCCAGCCGGTGCATGCGCTCCCGCGCATGGGCACGCTGGCCTTGGCGCTGGTCAAGGACGTCATCGACGCCTATGTCGAGCGCAACGCCGACAAGGCGCTCGAGGTCTGGCGTCGCGATGAAGAGCTCGACGAGATGTACTCAAGCCTGTTCCGCGAGTTCCTCACCTACATGATGGAAGACCCGCGCAACATCGGTGCGTGCACGCACCTTCTGTTCATGGCCAAGAACATCGAGCGCATCGGCGACCACGCGACCAACATCGCCGAGGACCTCTACTACCTGGTGCACGGCACGCCGCTGACCGAAGTCCGGCCGAAGGGCGACAAATCGAGCCTCGAAGTCGTCGCCCCCGATCGGACGGCACGATAGAAGGAGGCGCGATGAAGCCCCTGGTCCTGATTGTCGAGGACGAGGCTCCACTCGTTACACTGTTGCGCTACAATCTGGAAAAAGAGGGATTTGCGGTCTGCTCGGCCGGCGACGGCGAGGAAGCCTTGCTGCAAATCGCCGAGAACAAGCCCGACGCGGTACTGCTCGACTGGATGCTGCCGCTGGTTTCGGGGCTCGAAGTGTGCCGCCAAATCCGCCGCTCGCCCGCCAGCCGGTCGCTACCGATCATCCTGCTGACGGCGCGCGGCGAAGAGGTTGACCGGGTGCGCGGTCTCGACAGCGGCGCCGACGACTATATCGTCAAGCCGTTCAGCCCGAGCGAGCTGGTGGCGCGACTGCGCGCGGTGATCCGGCGCGCCCAGCCCAGCGCCGCCGAGGACACGCTACACTACGCCGATGTCGCGATGGATCTGGCCGCGCACCGGGTATCGCGGGCCGGCCGGCCGGTGCATCTCGGGCCGACCGAGTTTCGGCTGCTGCACCATTTCCTGCTCTATCCAGGCCGGGTGTTTTCGCGCGAGCACTTGCTCGACCGGGTCTGGGGACCCCACGCGGAAGTCGAAATGCGCACGGTGGACGTGCACATACGCCGGCTGCGCAAGGCGCTGAACATCGACGGTTGCCGCGACCTCGTGCGCACTGTTCGCTCGGTCGGCTATGCCCTTGACCACGCGGGCTGATCCGCGGTCGCTAAAGTTTTATGTTAAATTTTTGTAAATTAGTGAAAAACAGCTTCGCGGGCCATTGCTTGCCTTTTTTCTAAAATGTAGGCTAACTTGTTTCTAGTATCAGTGAGCGAGTTCCCCCATGGCTCGCATTTTGGTGGTAGACGACGAGGAACTGATCCGCGCATCGATCACCGCTGCGCTGTGCCGGGCCGGGCATCAGGTGACCACGGCCGAGGACGGAGCGGACGCGGTCGACAAATTTCGCCCCGGACGTTTCGATCTCGTCATCACCGACATCGTCATGCCCAGGATGGAGGGCATCGAGACCTTGCGCGCGCTGCGCCAGCTCGAACCCGGCATCCGGATCATCGCGATGTCGGAGACAGAGGCCGATCACGGATTCTATCTGAAGGCCGCGGTCGCGCTCGGCGCCGACGGGAAATTGGAGAAGCCGTTCACCGCGGCGGAGTTGCGGCTGATCGTCGAGGAAGCCCTGGCCCTGCCGCAACAAGAGACGGCGGCGCTGTGGTATCGCCACATGCCCGATTGGGTATCGCCGCTCAGCGCACCAGCCGACCCGTCAAATCCGCATCAAACGCCGCAAGATCTTCGCTTGCGAAATAATTGATGTCGCCCGGCGTCGCGAGACCGATCGCCCCGGCATAGGCCGCGAGGCGGATCGCCCGATCATAATCCCGTGTGGCGGGACCATCGTCGAGCAGGCCGTGGATCAGCCCGCCGACAAACGAGTCGCCGGCGCCGATGCGGTCGACAATCTCCACCGGATAGCGCGGTGCATAGCGGAGCACGCCCTCGGCAAGAAAGATGTCGCCGGTGTCGGCGCTCGGCGAGCGGGTCAGCGCCACCAAGCTCACACCGTAGCGGGCCGCAACAGCCTCGGCGAGACGCTCGCCCGCCTCGGTGAAACCCAGCACATGCTGCGCGTCGCGTTCGGCAACGACGAGCAATTCAAGATGCGGCGCGATCATCGCCAACACCCCCTCCGCCTCTTTCGGGGTGGTCAGGGTGGCGCGGTAATTGAGGTCGTAGGACAGCTTCTTGCCGGCACGGCCAGCGATCTGCGCGACCTCGAGCACCACCGCGCGGCAGGTGTCGCTCAGCGCCGGGGTGATGCCGGACAGGTGCA
>JASHUW010000579.1 GCA_030039815.1 Alphaproteobacteria bacterium | reverse complement strand
AATCGGCGGCAACGAGGCTGCTGGCGCGCTGGCCTCGATCGCGTGGGCGGGCCCCGCCGGTTTCGCTTCGGCCGGACGCGGGGCGATCGTCGCGGTGGCGACTGGCGTCGTTTCCGGTTTGGCGATGGCGGGCCAGCTCGTGGGCGGCGTCGCTGCGGCGTCATCGTGCGGCGAGAGATGCGCGATGACGACATTCGCCACCACGCCGACCGCGACCGCATAGAAGAACGCGGCGGCCCGGCTCACGCCCAGCCGGGCGAGCTCTCTGAACATGCCGAGGATCACCCCCATCGCCGCCTCATCCCCTCGCGCCGACCTCGTCCGATTGCCTATTAGCGGAGAGCGGCTGCTTGACCAAGTTGATATTCCCTAGACTTGGGCAACCATCCGCCTGCCATCACCGCCGCCGCACCACGCCCAGCGCATGGCGAATGGCAGCGGGATAAGCCGGCGATGGGGCGATTTTATGGCGGGCAATGGACGCCTCGGTGAATTTGATGACGTGCTCGTCGCCATGGGCGACGGCTTGATCTACGAGCGGCAACGGGTCGTCATCCTCCGGTTCGATGGTATCGACCGGGGCCGCGCCGCCAAACGCTGCGTAAAGCCCGCATCCCGCCTGCCAGGCGTAGCGCGCCAGCGAACCGCCGGTCGCCGCGCTGACATGCGGCAGGAGATTGCCCAGCGCGTGCACCGCGGTCACCGCGTGGACGAAGACGATAAAGGTGCGGGTGTCGGTCGCGTTCGCGAGATAGATGCGGGCGAACAACTCGCCGAGCGTCGCGACCGCTGCGTCGAGGTCGCTGCCGAGATCGACCGTGTCGATGACCGGCGCGAATTGGGGAAACTCAACCAGCTTGTTGAGCGCGGTCGTGATGTTGCCGGGTGGGCGACGCTCTCGCGGCACGACCGGCACGGCGGCGAGCGCCGCTTTGGGGCTCAGCCTCGGCCCGGTTGCGGATGCGGCCGGCAGCTCGGCATAGCTTGCCGCCCAGCTGGCGAGCGCGTCGGCGAGCTCCTTGAGGCGCACGCGCGTCTCGGCCTCGGCGAGGCCGCGCGCGGCATGGGCCGTGCGGATCGCGCCATGCACCGCCGCGGCCGAATAGCCGGGCGCGAGCCGCCCCGACCAACGCTCAAGCACCGAGCGCCACGGCGCCTCGCCGAGCTCAGCGACGAACAGCCGGCTCCATTCCGCAAACATCTCGCGCTTGCCGAGATGGCTGCGCCATTGGCTCCAATCGACCGGCTCGCCGGATGTCGGACGCGGCGTCAAGCGCGGGCCATAGGCCTCGATCCACGGAAACACCGCCTCGGGCCGCCCGAGCGCGCAGAGCGCCTCGACGACCATCGGCGCGTGGTTGAAATTGCCGTTGCTGAGTTCGGGGCCGAAAGGCGAGAGGATGTCGAGCGCGTCGTCGAGCGGCGCATAAGCGGGAGCGGACATGGCGGCCTCCTCGCCGAATCAAGTGGGCGGCTGCTGGTTTCGCGTCAACCGTCGTACTCGTTCGTCGCCCCCGCGCAGGCAGGGGCCCAGAGGCTACCGTTCCATCGCTTGCCCTGGGTTCCCGCTTTCGCGGGAATGACGATGGGAATGTTAAAGCGCCGAGTAGCCCGCCGGCGGGCGGCGCAGCATTGACGCTTGCTCATAAGCGTAGGCGATGCGCAGCAGGGTCGGCTCGCTCCAGGCGCGGCCGGTGAAGGTCGCGCCGATCGGGTAGTCGGGCGTGTCCTGCGGGCCGACGCCGCTGGTGAAGCCGGCCGGCACCTGGACGCTCGGGTAGCCGGGCTTGGCGGCGATGACGCACCCGGCGGCGCCGGGAAACAGCACCGCGTCGAGCCGGTGCGCGTCCAAATAGGCGTCGAGGCCGAGCGCCCCGGCCGAACGCACATCCATCGCTCGCGCCGATTTGTATTCGGGCTCGGAGAGGTCGCCCTTGGTCGCCGCGGCGGCGAAAAACATGTCCTGCCCGAAGCGCATCGCCTCGGGATGGGCCGCGTTGAAGCGGACGATGTCGTCGAGCGTGCGCATCTCGGTTTCGCTCGCCCAATCGCGCAGGTAGAGGTTCAGGTCGCGCTTCAGCTCGTAGATGAAGACGATGGAGCGGTAGGCCGGCTTGTGCCGGGTCGCGCTGAACGGGTTGGTATTGAGCACCGCCATGTTGGTGCCCGGTCCGCCCATCCAGCCGATCGACGGCAGGTTGGCGCGGATGACGGCGGCGCCCGCTGCTTCGAGCGTCGCGATCACCTCCGTCATCGCCGCGCGGGTGCGTGCGGTTTGCGCCGGCCAGTAGGTGTCATTCGCGGGGTCGGACGGATCGCTCGGCACGCCGATGCGTGCGCCCTTCAGGCCATCGGCGTCGAGGCAGTCGGTATAATCAACCGGCCGCTTGAGCTTCCGTGTCGCCGGGTCGGCGGGGTCGCGCGCCGCCAGCACATTGAGCAGCATCGCCGCGTCGCGCACCGTGCGGGTCATCGGCCCGGCGGTGTCCTGGCTGTGCGAGATCGGCAGGATGCCGGCGCGGCTGATGAGGCCGACGGTCGGCTTGACCGTGACGAGCCCGTTCTGCGTCGCGGGATTGAGCAGCGAGCCCGAGGTCTCGGTGCCGATCGCGGCGGCGCAGAGCCCCGCCGCCACCGCGACGGCCGAGCCGGACGACGACCCGCCCGGCGTCACCACCGGCACGCCCTTGTCGTCGAGCAGCGGCACGTAGGCGTTCTTCACCTGTCCGCCCAATGACGAATAGCCCGAGGGCATGTCGATGGCCAAGATGTTGGCGAATTCGGTGAGGTTGGCCTTGCCGAGGATCACCGCACCGGCGGCGCGCAGAAGCTTGACGACGGTCGCGTCCTGTTTGGCGCGCGCGCCGGCGAGGGCGAGCGAGCCGGCGGTGGTGTGCTGGCGGTCGCCGGTCGCGATGTTGTCCTTGACGAGGATCGGCACCCCGGCGAGCGGGTAGCGCTGCGACGGCTTCTGCCCGTCGCGCTCGGTAGCGAGCGCCAGCGCGTCGGGATTGACCTCGCGCAGCGAATTGAGCGCCCAGCCGGCACGGTCATAGGCCTCGATGTGTGCGATGTACCCGCGGGTCAGTGCCGACGCGGTGGTGCGCCCATCGATCAGTGCCTGCTGGATCTCAGAGAGCGATGCGTTGGAGAGGTCGATCTCGGCTGTCATTGCGCAAGCCCCCACCCCAACCCTCCCCCGCTTGGGGAGGGAGCGCGCCGGTGCCAATCGCCTCCCCCGCCAGCGGGGGAGGGAGACTCGCGTAGCGGGTCGGTGGGGACTTTCATCACTGCCCCAAATACCAGTCCAGGATCTGCTCGCCGGTCCAGCACACGACGTCCTGATGGCTGCGGATATGCGCGAGCGCGTTGCGGAAATATTTGAGCCGGTGCGGCGCGCCCATGATGTAGGGGTGGACGACGAGCGCCATGACTCGCGCCGAGTCGCGCGCGTCGCGGTAAAGCTGCTCGAACTGGTCGAGCGCCCGGTCGAAATATTCCGACGCCTTGTGATGCTGGATCAACATCATCGCGACGTCGTTGCATTCCTGGGTGTAGGGCAGGTTGACGATCGATTTGCCGCCGCGCGTCTTCAATCGCACCGGCTGGTCGTCGAGCACCCAGTCGCAGACATAGTCGTAGCCGGCCTCGGCGAG
>JASHUW010000578.1 GCA_030039815.1 Alphaproteobacteria bacterium | reverse complement strand
CCAAGCCGCCGAACTCGTCGCTGACGCGGCGCAGCGACGGTTTGTTCCAGGATCAAACCGGCACCCCGACTCCGGACGCTTCGGTGAAGTTGCAGGTCGGTGCGCTCGAGGGCAGCAACGCTAATCCTGTCGGGCTGATGATGAACATGATCGAGAACGCGCGCATGTTTCAAATGCAGACTGAACTGGTGCACATGACGCTTACCCAGGGTCAGGGCCAGAGCAGCCCGCTGACCCTCAGCTGACGCCCTATCAGGGCCGCCATCGGGATCGTTGCGGAGGACATAAGATGATGCAATCGCTGGCCGTGGTCCGCACCGGCCTTGAAGGCGAACAGACCAAGATGGACATCATCTCGAACAACCTGGCGAACATAAACACGACCGGGTTCAAGAAGATGCGTCCGATCTTTCAAGATCTCTTGTATGAGAACCAGACGCAGGCTGGCGGCTTCACCTCGCAAGCGACCAACTATCCCTCGGGCCTGCAGCAGGGCACCGGCGCCAACGTCATCGCCACCGAGCCGGTAGTGACTCAGGGCAGTCTCGAACAGACCGGTAATTCGCTCGACTTAGCGATCAATGGGGAGGGGTATTTCCAGATCCTTCTGCCGTCGGGAACCCTCGCCTACACCCGTGACGGCAGCTTTCAGATCAGCGCCCAAGGGCAGGTGGTCACCGCGCTCGGCGATCAGCTTCAGCCGCCGATCACCATCCCGCGTGGCGCGCAAAGCATCACGATCGGGCAGGATGGCACGGTCAGCGTCACGTTGCAGGGACAAAGCCAGCCCTCGCAGATCGGCACCATTCAGCTCGCCAGCTTCATCAACCCGGCCGGGTTGCAGAACACCGGCAATAATCTCGCGATCCAGACCCAGGCTTCAGGCGCTCCGGTAACCGGCCAGCCGACGCAGAACGGGCTCGGTTCGGTGGCGCAAGGCTATCTTGAAGGATCCAACGTCTCGGTGGTCGACGAGATGATCGACATGATCGCCACGCAGCGCGCTTACGAGCTCAACACCGAGGCCGCCAAGGGCGTCGACCAGATGCTCAACTACCTGACCCAGGCGACTTCGTGACTTCTCGCCCGCGCGTTACTCCGGCCGCGGTGCTGCTGCTGCTCGGCGGTGGCGTCGCCGGCTGCGCGCACGCACCGCCGCCGAGCCAGGAGAAGTTGCTGGCCGACCTCAACCATCTGCCGGGCGACAAGCCCACGGAAGGGCCGGTCACCAATGGCGCGATCTACCAGGGCAACGTGCAGGGCGGTGGCGGGTTGGAGCTGTTTCGCGACCATCGCGTCTGGCAGGTCGGCGACATCGTCACCGTGCAGATCGCGGAAAATGCGAGTGCCACCAAGAATGTCAGCCAAGATCTCGGGCGCAACGACAGCGTGCAGAGCACGGTCAACAACCTGTTCGGCCTGCCGACTTCGTTCGGTCATTCGAGTGCAACGACCAAGTTCAACCCCAACATCAATTACACCAGCGCCAATACGCTGCAGGGTAGCGGCGCCACCGCCCAAAGCGACACGTTTCAGACCACCGTCTCGACCATGGTGCAGCGCATCCGCCCGAACGGCGATCTGGTCATCGCCGGCAACGACGAGATCAAGCTGGTCGGCGGCAAGGAGTACATCCGCATTGCCGGCGTCGTGCGGCCGGAGGACCTGTCGGGGAACGTCGTGCAATCGACCCAGATGGCCGAGGCGCATATCGAATTTAGCGGCGACGGCGAAACCTATCTGGCCCCGAAAATGGGCTTTTTGCAGCGCTTGTTCCTGACGGTGAGCACGGTATGGCCGGGCGACTGGTTCAATTAGTCCTGTTCGCGGCGGTGATGGCGATCGCGGCCGTCGCCGGCCCGGCCGAGGGGGACGCCGATCGGCTGAAGGAGTTGGTTCAGGTCGAGGGTGCGCGCGACAACCAGCTGATCGGCTACGGTCTCGTCGGCGGTCTTGCGGGCACCGGCGACCAGACCACACAAGTGCCGTACACGGTGCAGGCGATCCAGAACATGATGCGGCAGATGGGGTTGACCCTGAACCCGCAAGCGTTCCTCCAGCCGACTGCGGTTGCCGCGGTGATGGTCACCGCCGATTTGCCGGCCTTCGTGCAGGTCGGCCAGAAGATCGACGTGACCGTCTCAGCGATGGGAAATGCCAAGAGCTTGCGCGGCGGCGTACTGCTGATGACCGAACTGCGCGGCGCGGACGGGCAAGTCTATGCGATCGCGCAGGGGTCGTTGCTGGTTAGCGGCTTCGAAGCGAGCGGCCAGGCGGCCTCGACTACGGTCAACATCCCGACCGTGGCGCAGATACCGAACGGCGCGATCATCGAGCGCGCCGCAAAGGCGACCTTCACCGAAAATGGAACGATCCTTCTCGATCTCGATCGACGCTCGTTCGGTAATGCTGCGCGCATCGCCGACGCGATCAATGTGCGGATGGGCCCGATCGCCCAGGCCACCGGGCCAGCTCAGATCGCGGTGCGGGGGCCGCCATCGGCGCCGGCGCAGGTGCGGTTTATCGCCGATCTGCTCGACATCAACGTGTCGCCCGAAGCGCCCGTTGCCGAGGTCGTCATCGATGCGCAGAGCGGCACTGTGGTGCTGGGCGAGGATGTGAGGATCGGGCCCGCGGCGGTAGCCTATGGCAGCCTCGCGGTCACGGTTAACGAAACCCCGGAAGTGTCGCAGCCGGGGCCGTTCAGCGGCGGCACGACTAAGGTGGTGCCGCGCACGTCGGTAAAGGCCGCCGAGAAGACCGCGAAGGTTGTCGAGCTGACCAACGCGCCGCGGGTCTCGGATATCGTGCGCAATCTGAATGCGATCGGCGCTACCTCGTCCGACTTGATCGCGATCCTGCAGGCGTTGAAGCAGTCGGGCTCGCTGCATGCACGGATCAAGGTGATTTGAGGTGGATCTCGGCGTCGCCCAGACCCTGGCCGCTACCAGCGGCGCCAACGACCTCAGCGGGTTGAAAAGGCTCGCAGCCGAAAACAACCCTGCGGCGATGCGCAAGGTCGCGCAGCAATTTGGCGCGCTGTTGATGCAGAACTTGATGCGCGAGTCCGACGGCACCGCGCTGCCGATGGTCGGCGGCACTGGTGGCGATGTCGTCAACCAGATGTTCGCCGGCACGATCAGCCAGGCGGTGATGTCCCACGACAAGACGGGTCTCACCGACCTCGTCCTGCGTTCGCTGCAGAAAAAGCAGGCGCAGGCGAGCGGCGACGCGCAGACGTCGGTCGTCGCCGCTCCCACCTCGTCAAACGCGGGCCAGGACGCAAGCAGGGGCCTGCCGCTCGGCCCGTACTGGGCTGCCAACGGGGTGCGTCCGCTGGCGGCGGCCATCGCCCGGGGCGGGGTCGTGCCCGGCAGTGGGATGGCGCTGGCGCTGATGACGCATTTCAATCCGAAGCTCGCCTCGGCGTTTGGCGCCGGCGGAGCCGAGCCGGCTAATACCGGCGGCGCCACATCCCCGTCGGGCTCCGCCCATGCCGCAGGCGGCGCCGCGGCCGAGGATGTCGCCGCGTTCGCGCAAAA
>JASHUW010000577.1 GCA_030039815.1 Alphaproteobacteria bacterium | reverse complement strand
CCGACGTCATGGTCTGCGGCGGCGCCGAGGCAGCGGTGTGCCGGCTCGGCCTCGCCGGTTTCGCGGCGGCGCGCGCGCTCTCGACCAATTTCAACGACGATCCGCCCAAAGCCTCGCGGCCGTGGGATCAGGATCGCGACGGGTTCGTGATGGGCGAGGGGGCCGGCATCCTCGTGCTCGAGGAATATGAGCACGCGAAGAAACGCGGCGCCAAGATCTACGCCGAGGTCATCGGCTACGGCATGTCCGGCGACGCTTACCACCTGACCGCCCCGTCGGAAGACGGCAACGGTGCCTTCCGCTCGATGCGCAACGCGCTGCGCCGCGCGCAGATTTCGCCGGACCAGGTCGATTACATCAACGCGCACGGCACCTCGACCCCGCTCGGCGACGAGATCGAGTTGGGCGCGGTCAAGCGGCTCTTTGGCGACCACGCCTACAAGCTGTCGATGTCGTCGACCAAATCGGCGATCGGCCATCTCCTGGGCGCCGCCGGGACGGTCGAGGCGATCTTCGCGATCCTGGCGATGCGCGATGGCATGGTGCCGCCGACCCTCAACCTCGACAACCCGTCGCCCTCCTGCGACATCGACCTCGTGGCCAAGACTGCCAAGGAGCGCAAGGTCGATTACGTGCTGTCGAACTCGTTCGGCTTCGGCGGCACCAACGCCTCGCTGATCTTCAGCCGTCCCGACCGCGCCGGGTAGGCGCGAAGCGGCCGGCGGACGCCGAGAGATGCTGGCGTTTCTTCGCATGCTGCTCGGCTGCTTTATCGCGGCACTGCTGATCGTCGCCGGTGCGGCGGGTGTCATTATCTGGGGTTATCACGACGTCACCAGCCCCGGGCCGCTGCAAACGGCGGAAACCGTGGTAATCCCGCCGCACACGGGCGTTGCCGGCATCACCGAGCTGCTCTCGCAGAACGGCGTCATCCGCCACCAGCTGACCTTCAAGGTGGCGGCGGAGATCGCCGGCCGCGGCGGCACGCTGAAAGCCGGCGAGTACGAGTTCCCCGCCGGCGCGAGCGCGGCCGAAATCATCGAGATCATCGCCGCGGGCAAGACCGTCAAGCACCGCCTGACCATCCCCGAAGGCCTGACCAGCCCCGAGATCGTCTCGCTGATCAAGCAGGCGCCGTTCCTCACCGGCGACCCGGGCCCGACCCCCGCGGAAGGCGCGTTGTTGCCCGAGACCTACATCTACAGCCGCGACGACACCCGCGCGAGCATCATCGCCCGTATGGAAGAGGCGGAGCAGGAAGCGCTCGACGCGGCCTGGGCGGAGCGCCGCAACGACCTGCCGCTCGCCAGCCCGCAGGAGGCGCTGATCCTCGCCTCGCTGGTCGAGAAGGAAGCGAGCCGCGACGAGGAGCGCGCGCATATCGCCGCGGTCTTTCTCAACCGCTTGCGGCTCGGCATGAAGCTGCAGTCCGACCCGACCGTCCGCTTCGTGCTCGGCGGCAACGGCACGAGCAAATTCGATGGCCCGCTGACCCGCGCCGACCTGGAGGTCAACTCGCCCTACAACACCTATGTGGCCAAGGGTCTGCCGCCGGGCCCGATCTGCAACCCCGGCAAGGCGGCGCTGCTCGACGCGGTGCGGCCGGAGCAGAGCGAAGATCTCTACTTCGTCGCCGACGGCTCCGGCGGGCATGTTTTCGCCAAGACGCTGGCCGATCATAACCGCAATGTCGCGACCTATCTGCACGGCGCCGCGGCGGCCGAGGCGGAGCCGGCGCCCGCCAATCCGCCGGCCGCGCCGGTCACTGAAACCTCGCAGGCGCAGCCGCGTTGCCGGGCCAGCCCCGGCCATCCCTGCGTCATGCGCTGAGGCGGCGAATGGGCGTCTCCAGCATGACCGGCTTCGCCCGCGCCGAGGGTGAGGCGGCCGGCATCTCCTGGGTCTGGGAGCTCAAGAGCGTCAACGGTCGCTCGCTCGATCTGCGGCTGCGTCTGCCGCCCGGCTATGACGGCCTCGAAGCACCGTTGCGCACGGCGCTCGCCGGCCGGCTGCGGCGCGGCACGATCTCGGCCAACCTCGCGGTCAACCGGATCGCGCCGCCGACGATCCGCATCAATCGCGAGATGCTACAGCGGGTGCTGGCGCTGGTCGGCGAGCTGGCGGCCGAGGTCGAGGCGGCGCCGCCGCGTCTCGATGGGCTGATCGGCTTGCGCGGCGTCATCGAGACCGTCGAGGACGAGGCCGAGGATGTCGTCGAGGCGCGTCGCGCCGCGCTGATCGAGGGCTGGGGGGTGGCGCTCGAGCGGCTCGTCGCCTCGCGCGGCGAGGAAGGCGCCCGGCTCGGCGCGACGCTGTTGGCACAATTGGCCGAGCTCGGCGAACTGGTCGTCGCCGCTTCTTCCTGCGCCGCGGCGCAGCCCGCGGCCTTGCGCGCCCGGCTCGAACAGTCGCTTGCCGCGCTCGGCGACCTCGTGCCCGGCATGCCCCCGGATCGCGTCGCGCAGGAACTGGCGCTGCTCGTCTCGCGCGGCGATGTCCGCGAGGAGCTCGACCGCCTGCGCGCCCATGTCGCCCAGGCGGGCGAGCTGCTGGCGAAAGGCGAGGGGGTCGGACGCCAGCTCGATTTCCTCTGCCAGGAGCTCAACCGCGAAGCCAACACGCTATGCTCCAAATCGAGCGACATTGAGCTGACGCGGATCGGCCTTGCATTGAAGCTGGCGGTCGAGCAGTTGCGCGAGCAGGTGCAGAACCTCGAATGAGCGCCGCGCGCCGTTCCCGGACACCGCCGTCGCAAGCCATCCGCCGCCGCGGCTTTCTGCTGGTGCTGTCGTCGCCCTCCGGCGCCGGCAAGACGACGATCACCCGCCGCCTGCTCCAGCGTGACCCGGGCTTGTCACTGTCGGTCTCGGTCACGACCCGGCCGCGCCGGCCAAACGAGATCGATGGCAGGGACTATCGCTTTGTCGATCAGGCAACCTTCGACCGCATGGTCGAGCAAGGCGAGTTGTTGGAGCACGCGACGGTGTTCGGCCATTCCTACGGGACGCCGCGCGCCGTGGTGGACGCGGCGATCGCCAAGGGGCGCGACATCGTTACCGATATCGATTGGCAGGGCACCCAGCAGATCAGTAGCAAAGCTGGCGCCGACATCGTCACAGTCTTCGTGCTGCCGCCAAGCAAGGAGGCGCTCGAATCGCGGCTGCGCAGCCGCGCCCAGGACAGCGATGCCGTCGTCGCCCAGCGCATGGCAAAATCGGCGGAGGAAATGAGCCACTGGCCGGAATACGCCTATGTCATCGTCAACGATGATCTCGACAAAAGCGTCGCCGAGGTGCACGCCATCGTCATCGCCGAGCGCCTGAAGCGCGAGCGGCAAACAGGGCTCGCCGATTTCGTCACCCTCCTGCGCGGCGGGTGATCCGAAACGTGGCCGGGGGCGGGTTCCCAACTGGCTGGCGCCAGGGCTTCCAGATCAGTGCTGCTATGGCGAGATAAAGGATCAATTCGTCGATTCGCACGACAACATGATACGAGCGCGCAGAAACTGGATTCAATTTGAATCACTTGGCCGCGAAATAGTCAGAAACCGGTGCCAAATTGTGATCTTGGCAGGTGGCCATGACGACGGAGTTACAATTCAAGGTTGATAAATCCTTTTGGTTGATTCTACGCTGCAATCTTCCAGGGGGGACGATCACCGACCGCACATGCCCGATGAGCCGGATCGCCCTTTTTCAGTGGTCGTTCCGCCGCCAAAAACGCTACCTGCTCGCCCGGATGCTGTGCGCGTTAAGCCCAAACCAGGGCGTGGCGAAGGACATAGCCGGCGGCGGCGGTGGCGTGGCGATGACGGTACGATTTATGAATGGGACTACCAGCACGGCACCGTGGAAGTTTACGACCGACACGGCCGCCATCAGGGGGAAATCGATCCTAACACAGGCGCATCGACCAGTGACGCAATCCCTGGCCGGAGGATTGAGCCATGAGTAAGCGTCAGCTTCCGCACCAAGTGGCCGGATACGACCGGGAGACAGAAGTCCTGGCGGTCGAGTACGACCTAGATCCGGCGACTTTCAAGAAGGTCAAGAAAGTGGTCGTGGCCGATGCTGACGATCCCGATCTTGTTGGATCGTATCCCCTCAACAACAGCCAGCTACGCGCCATTACCGATATAACGGGCGTGAAGTTCGACAACGACCGGTATGAGTTTTTCCTCGAGCCGGGCTGATCAACCTTTTCGCTGTGATTGCGCTCCGAGGTCTGTAGATAATTCGGTCCCATTTGCGCGCGAATACCGGCTTGCGCGGGGATGATAACTATCGGAGAAGCCGGTATTCATGCCGATCGCTGCACAACGGTTGCTCGAATGTCCCTTCCGACCGATGCCAATATCGATTTCATCCTCTGCGACATGGTCCGGCGCAACGCCGAAGGCAAGCTCGACATCGCCGGCTATTTCCCGCTCCACGAGGTGAAACTCGATGCCAGCGTGCCGTTGCCGGCGGCGTGCAACCTGACCTTCGTCTTTGTCGTGAAGGACGGCGACGGGCGGTTTCGCGGCACGTTCCGGCTGCTCGACCCGCTCGGCGCCGAGCTGCATCGGGTGCCGGTCGAGGAGTTCGCCAAGGAGGCCCGTTTTCCGCACATGATCATGCTGCAGGTCAACCGCATCCCGGTCGCCCGCGCCGGGACCTTTACGGTGGTGCTGGAGATCGACGGCCAGGAATTCCGCCGCCCGGTGCGAATTTTCCAGTAGCCCGCGCCAGTGCGCAGAACTCGCCGACCGAGAGCTCTTCGGCGCGTGCCGTCGCCGCGACGCCGGCCTCGGCGAGCAGTGCCTCGACCGGCGCGCCCAGCGATTTGAGGCTTGAGCGCAGCATCTTGCGGCGCTGCCCGAAGGCGGCGGCGGTGACGCGTTCGAGCGTCGCCTTGTCGGCCGGTGCGACCGGCGCGGCCCGCGGCACGAGGCGCACCACGCTCGAAATCACCTTGGGCACCGGGGTAAAAGCGCGCGGCGGGATGTCGAACAGGATCTTCGCCTCGCACAGCCACTGCACCAACACCGACAGCCGGCCATAGGCGGGGCTGCGTGGTGCGGCAACGAGCCGCTCGGCGACTTCGCGCTGGAACATCAGCGTCAGGCTCTCGTAGTCGCCGATGCGGTCGAGCCAGCGGAGCAACAGCGCGGTGGCGATGTTGTAGGGCAGGTTGGCGACGATGCGGCGCGGCGCCTCGGTCAGCGCCGCGGGGTCGAGCGCCAGCGCGTCGCCGGCGATGATCTCGACCCGGCCGGGATAGGCCGCCGCCAGCTCGGTCAGCGCCGCGACACAGCGAGCGTCGCGCTCGATCGCGACCACGTGGCGCGCGCCCTCGGCGAGCAGCGCGCGCGTCAGCCCGCCTGGCCCCGGCCCGATCTCGATCGTCGCGCCGCTGTCGAAAGGACCGGCGGCGCGCGCGATCCGCCCGGTGAGGTTGAGGTCGAGGATGAAATTCTGGCCGAGGCTCTTGCGCGCGGCGATGCCGTGGCGCGCGATGACCTCGCGCAGCGGAGGGAGCGGCTCGCTCAGCGCTGGTTCCGCCTCTCCGCCATCTCTGCGGCGAGCTTCAACGCCGCGATCAGGCTGTCCGGACGCGCAATGCCCTTGCCGGCGATGTCGAATGCCGTGCCGTGATCGGGTGAGGTACGGATGAACGACAGGCCGAGCGTCACATTGACCGCGCCGTCGAAATCGAGCGTCTTGATCGGGATCAGCGCCTGATCGTGGTACATGCACAGCGCCGCGTCATAGCCGCGCCGCGCTGCGGCGTGGAACATCGTGTCCGCGGCCAGCGGCCCGCGCGCGTCGATGCCGGCCCGGCGCAGCGTCTCGATCGCTGGCGCGACGATGTCGATGTCCTCGCGGCCGAGCCCGCCGGCCTCACCGGCATGCGGGTTGAGCCCGGCGACGGCGATGACCGGCGCGGCAATCCCGAAATCGCGCCGCAGCGCCGCGTCGACAATGCGCCCGGCATGGACGATCGCCGCGCTCGACAGCGTGGCGATCGCCTCGCGCAGCGCCAGATGGATCGTCACCGGCACGACTCGCAATTGCGGGCTCGCCAGCATCATCACCGCCGGCTCGCGCGACCCGGCCAATTCGGCGAGGTACTCGGTGTGGCCGGGGTGATGGAAGCCGGCACGATAGAGCGCGTCCTTGTTGATCGGGTTGGTGACGAGCGCCGCGGCCCGCCCGGCGCGGACATCGGCGACCGCAAGGTCGATCGCCCGCAGCACCAGCTTCTGGTCGCCGGGATCGGGGCGGCCGGCGCCCGCGGCAGGCGAGCCGCCGAGCGGCGCGATGGGCAGCGCTTCGGCGAACGCATCGGCTGCCGCGTCGCGGCTGTCGCCGATCGTCCGCGATGGGACCGTCCAACCGAGCTTGGCGGCCAATCGCGCGATGCGGTCGGGATCGTCGATCAGGTAGAACGGCGGCACGCCTTCGCCGCGGCGCAGCCACGCTTGCAGTGCGATCTCGCCGCCGATCCCGGCGGGCTCGCCCATCGTCAAGGCGAGCGGAAGCTGCATGCGGCTACACCCTCACATCGACAAAGGCGGCGCGGCGCAGATCGCGCAGGTACTGGCGCGACACCGTGTCGAGCTTCTCGCGCAGCAGCGAATCGAAGACCTCGTCGCGCGTTGGCGTGCTGCTGCCCTTCTGCGCCTGCTGGGTCTGCTTCGAGCACAACATGATGACGCCGATGCCGTTGCGCTGGAGGATCGGCTCGGATGCCTGGTTCGGCGACAGCTTGTCGAGGATTTGCCGCATCTGCGGCGTGATGTTGTTGGCGTCGACGTTGCCTTCGCTGGCGAATTGCGGCGCCTTCTCCTTGCCGATCTTCAGCAGGTCGGCGCAGTTCTTGGCGGCCTGGCGCATGCCCATCACCTCGGCAGCCGCGGCGCGCTTCATCGCGTCGTTGGCGTTGGGCGGCAGCGGGGCGACGACCTGAACGACGTCGTAAATCGTGTCGGCCTGTTGGCCCCCGCCGACATCGCCGTTGCGGCGGTCAAGCACGAGCAGCAGGTAATAGCCGCCGCCGCTGCGGATCGGCGGCGACAGCTCGCCTGGTTTGAGGCCGGCGACCGCCGTGGCCAGGTCGGGCGGCAGCTGATCCGACCGCAGCCAGCCGAGATCGCCGCCGACCGCCGCCGTCGCCGATTGCGAGTATTGCTGGGCGATCGCCGAGAAGCGCGCGCCCTGCCTCATCTCCTCGGTCAGCTTCTCGGCGAGGGCGCGAACCTCGGCGTCCTGGGTCGGGTTGTCGACGGCGAGGAAGATTTCGGCGATGCGGCTTTGCGGCTCGCCCGCGTGGTCCTTGATGCGCTTGATCGCGGCATCGACCTCGTCGTCGGAAATCTCGACGGTCTCCGCCGCCTTGCGCCGCACCAGCTTGGCCCAGACGATCGACGCCTTGACCTGATTGATCAGCGAGTTGCGGTCGATGCCGTGTGATTTGAGAAACTCGCTGAGCTGCCCCGGCTGCATGTTGTTCTGTTTTTCGATCTTGGCCAGCGCGCTATTGATCTCGTCGTCGGTGGCGACGACGTTCTGCTTCTTCGCCTCCTGCAACTCGAGGCGTTCGTCGACCAGCGAGCGCAGCACCTCGGTGTCGAGCTTTTTGCGGGCGTCGGGCGTATCCGGGACGTTTGACGACATCAGCACCATGCGCTCGCGCGACTGTAGGTCGTAGACCGAGATGACCTCATCATTGACCACCGCGGCGATGCTCATTTCCGGCACTTCCTGCGGCGCCGCCGCGGGAGGCTGGACCGCGGTGCGATGCGCCGAGCGGGCCATCGGCACGGCCGAGCACAGAATGGCAAACGTCAGGAGCAGCGCACTCGGAAAACGCAGTGCCGGCATCAACCCATTCCATGCTGCCCGAAAACCGGGCGCAGTCTACACGCGGCGCACTGGCCTGTCGCCGCGTCGTTTTGCACGAAGGTCGGAGGACGGCCTTAGCTTCCCGTTCCCGGCGCAACTGAAAGCACCGTGCCGCCGATCTCGCCAATGTTCTTGAAGACGACGCTGAGCAAAACGCCATAGCCGGGCGTCACGTCGCCGTTGCGGATGCCCGACTGGGAGAAGGTGGCGATGAAGCCCATGCATTCGTCCTGGTACAAGGCCGAGAGGCTTGCGTTGAGGCTGGTACTGTTGGCTTGCGGCGTGGCGACGCCGTTCACGATGTTGGACGAATTCGTCAGGTTGAGCGTCTCCAGGCCGACCAGCGACCAGTATTGCGTCAGGTGAAGCGTGGCGCTAAGGCTCAATTGCTCGCGCTTGCCGTAGAGAATCGTCTGGCCGCTGCCCGGCACGGTGATGACTTGGCTTGGTAGCTCGGCGGGCATCAGCAGATAGGTCGCGCCGATGCGGAACGTTCCGGGCCCGGCATAGATGCCAGCTTCCTGCAGGCGGTTGTCGAGCGTGTCCTTGTCGAGGCGGAAGCGGTAGATGAGGTCGAGATAGCTGCTCGGCGACAGCGTCACGCGGCCGACGACGTCGGAGAGGCGATCATTGGCGCCGCTGCCCGGCGGCATGAACGGGTTGGTCTCGGCGCGGTAGCTTTGGCCGACCAGCATGCGATAGCTGCCGCCGTTGGTGGTATAGGCGCCTAGATTGAGGCCGTAATCGACCCGTTGGCCGGTATCGAGGATGTCGTAGCCCTGCAGCCGGTCGGCGCGGAACAAATCCGAGTCGCGAAATTCGTAACCGAGGCTGTCCTCGTTCGGGATGACGTAACGATTACCGCTGTTCGGGCCGGCAAAGGTCGCGACGGTCGGCTGGACCAGAAACGTATAGTCGCTGCCGCGGTGGACCAGCGGGTAGTCCCAGGTCAGCCCGAGCTGAGGGAAGCCGCGCGCGGCGAGGAAGTCGTACGGAGCGTGGACGAGCGGCGCCTTGCCGTTCTGCGAGAAGTAGACGCTCGGGAGGTCCGGGTTCGACAGGCTGCTCAGCGAATCGACCGAATACGCATCCCCGCGCACGCTCGCTTGGAATTTGTATTCGCCGCCGATCCCGTCATAGAACACCCGATCCCACTCGCCGCCCAGCGACAGGCGCCGCGTGTTGGTGCCGGCTTCGCGCACGATGTCGAGCAGGTTGGTATTCAGCTTGAGGTTGCCGCCGATCACGTCGGGCTGCAGCTGCCAATTGCGGTTGATGACCGGCAGGACGATCGGCTCCGTTGAATCTCCGAGCCCCGGCGTTAGCGGTTGGAACAGGTAGGCGTTGACGTCGAGCGAGCCGTCCGCCGGAAAGCCTTCCAGATACGCGCGGGTGACTTCGGTGGCGATCAGCGGCGTCTGAAAGCTGAAGCGTTGCAGATAGGTCTGGTCGGAGACGCGCTGCAGCTGGAACCCGGTGCGGTAGGTGTCGTCGAGGTCGAATTCGCCGGTCGCGTTGACATGCCAGCGCAGCGCTCCCGGAATGGCGTTCGGATCGTCGATACCGCCGATCTGGGTTCCGACATTGCTGTAATTGATGCTCGACAGATCATCGATGTAGCCGTTCGAGAACCGTTGGCGGTACTCCGCCGCGAGCACCGTTCCGGCCTCGGTCGTGAACCGCGGCGTCACCGTCAGGTCGGCGCTCGGCCCGAGCGTCTGGAAATAGGGCGTGGCAATGTGGAAACCGACCGTGCTCGACCCGCCGAAGCTCGGCGTCAAGAACCCGCTCGCGCGCCTGACCGACGGGTCGGGTGCCGACATGTATGGCGTGTAGAACACCGGAAAACCGTCGACCTCCATTGTCGCGTCGCGGAATTCGAGACGTTTCAGGTCCTTGTCGTCGGTCATCTCGCGCGCCTTCATCTGCCAGGCGGGCGGCGCGGTCGGGTCGCTCTTGCACAGGTCGCACGGCGAGTACACGGCGCGGCGCAACTCGGTGCGCAGGCCGTTGGTGCGGCGCGCGGCGTTGGCCGCGAGACGCGATCGGTCGGCCAGGAGCATCCGCACATTGTCGGCGAACGCGTCGTTCATGCCGTTGCGCAGTTCCATGTAGTCGGAGAACAGCACCGTGCCATCCGGCGTCATCAGGCTGACATGGCCCGAGGCGGTGACGGTGTCGGTGTGCTGGTTGTAGGTCACGACATCGGCCAGCAGGATTTGCGTGCCCTGGGCGATCTCGACATGGCCCTTGGCGATTGTCAGCCCGAGTTGGTCGTCGTACTGCACCTCATCGGCCTGGAAGGTCATCGGCGCGTTTTTGCTGGTGCTGTCGCCGGCGCCGAAATTCTCGGCCGGGGTCGCGGTGCTCCACAAACCGAACAGCAACGCCATGGCCACGCGAAGGGCGCGCCTTGCCGTCTGCTTGCGTCCGGTTGGGGGGAATCGGCTCATCGGGCGTCTACAGCGGTGTCAGCAATCCGTGTTTGACCATTGTCGTGATTGGCAATTTCCCAGCAGCAATATCCCCTGTCCGCGCTCGCGTCACCCGTCTTCGAGATGGAGCAGCATCGAGACGCCGAAAATCAGGCTGATTCCCGTCGGCGTCCAGGCCGCGAGCAGCACCGGAAGCTTGGCCGAAAGCCCCAGCGCGAACACGATGTTGGAGACGAAATAGAGCGTGAAGCCGGCGGCGACGCCGCCCACGATCATCAGCGTCGCGCCGCCGCGCCGCTGCATGCGCAGGCTGAACGTCGCGGCCACCAAGACCATCGCGCAAAACAGGAAGGGACGCGCCAGCAGGATGTTGAACTGCAGCCGGTGACGTTGCGCCGAAAAGCCCGACTGCTCGAGCAATGAGATGAAGCCCGGCAGCGCCCAGAACGACATGATGTCGGGCGAGGCGAGGCTTTCCTCGATGCGATGCGTGGTGAACTTGGTCGGGAGCTTAAGCTCGGGCACCGGCACGGACTGATCGCTCGTCTGCCAGCGCCTGCCGTTATCGATGATCCAGTATCCGTCGTCGAGCTGCGCTTTTTGCGCCTCGACCCGCGACAGGTACCGATGGTCCTTGTCGAAGAAAAGCAGCGTCACCTGGCCGAGCAGCAGTTCAGGCGCGACGAGCTTGTCGCCGTGGATCACCACCGAGCCGCCGCTCGGTTCGCTCTGCCGCAGCCACAGCCCGGAGTTCGACAGGCTCAGATCGTCGGACGATTGCTTCAGATAGCGCGCGTCGAGCTGCTCGTAGGTCGCCTCCATCTGAGACGCAACCGGGTTGAACACCGTCACCGCGATGATGCCGGTGAGCAGGGCGACGAGCACCGCCGGGGTCAGGAACTGCCAGACCGAAACGCCGGAGGCGCGGGCGACGATCAACTCGTTGCTGCGGGTCAGCCGCCAGAACGCGAGCATCGTCCCGAACAGCACAGCGAACGGCATCACCTCTTGCGCGGTATGCGGCAGCTTCAGCGCCGCCATTTCAAGCAACACCCCGAGCGTCACTCCGGTCTTGATCGCGCCGCGCCGCAGCAGCTCGATGTAATCGATGAGGAAGCTGATGCTCAGCATCGCGCCGTAGACGCTGGAAAACCAAATGAAGAACTGGCGCGCGATATAGCCGGAGAGGGTCTTCGCGAGCAGCACCGGCCTCTGTCTCCTCTCCCTCGCGCGCGGGTCAGCGCGTCGCCATGGCCATGAACGGCCACCGCCGGAACCGGAACCTTATGCCACGGTGCAGGAGAATTCCAAGGCTGACCACAAACGGCAGCAGGTCGACCACGTAGCTGATGGGGATCGCAGCGGTGTAGCGTCCCTCCAGATTCCGCACCGCGAGGTCGACCGCCTGAAAGACGAGCGCGCTGCCGATCGC
>JASHUW010000576.1 GCA_030039815.1 Alphaproteobacteria bacterium | reverse complement strand
GACGCCGTGCTCTACGCCGTCAGCGACGTGCCGCTGCTCGACAAGATCGGCCAGTACCGCGCCCAGGGCCGCGACCCCGCCGGCAAGGTCGTGCAGCTCGTTTCTTGAGAAACGGGGAGCCTTCCTGATCCAGATCAAGGCATCGCCCGGCCCGAGAGTGTTCTCTGGGTTCCGTGGAACCCGAAATCGACCAGCTTCGACGCAACCTCGAGCGTTATCGTCTGCTGATCCGCAACGCGACGGACGACCGCCTCCGTGCCATCCTCAGCGAGCTGATCGCCGAGGCGACGGCACGGCTCAAGGCCATCGAGAGCGGCGTCGACATCGTTGAGCTTCCTTCGGACTAAAACCGCGCGAACCCCCGCCGGACCTTTTCGAGAAAGCGCGCCGTCTCGACCCGGGTCTTCGCCTCGATGCCATAGAGCGCGAAAATCCGGCTCTTCACATGGCGCGTGCACAGCCCGCGGATACCGGTGTGGATGACCCCGCGGACAGGATCGCGCAGCACCAGCTTGATGAGCCACCACGGCGCGCCGTACGTGCACACCACCCAGAGTTTCTTCAGCCGATGCAGGCCGGGCTCGATCTTGCCGCCGGCGCGCAGATGAAAGGCCACGCCGTTGACCCATACCCGGTCGAAATAGCCCTTGAGGATCGCCGGCATGCCGTACCACCACACCGGAAAGCACAGCACCAGCGCGTCGGCGCCGCGCAGCCGCGCGACATGGTGCTCGACTGCCGACAGGTCGGGATGCGGGGTGTTGTGCGCTCGCCGCTCCGCCGCAGTCATCACCGGGTCGAACCCCATCGCATAGAGGTCGCAATCATCGACCTCGTGCCCGGCCTCGCCAAGCGCCTCGACCACCGCGCGGTGCAGCGCCGCCGCGAAGCTGTCGGCGAGCGGGTGGGCGTAGATCACCAGGACGCGCATAACCGCGGTGTTTCCTCGTTCCTCCTCGGAAACTCATGCTAGCATCCTCGCCAACAAACGATCGGTCTGGCGAGGAGGAAACCATGCGCGGTGTCGTGTTCACCGGCGGTCGCGAGCTCGAGATCATGAATTTCCCCGACCCGACGCCGGGGCCTGACGAGGTGGTCATCGAGATCAAGGCCTCGGGCATGTGCGGCAGCGACCTGCACCAGTATCGGCGGCCGAAAGCGGGCGGTGAGACCGGCGGGCTCGCGGCGCCCTCCGCGCCGACCATCGCCGGGCACGAGCCGTGCGGGGTCGTCGCCGCGGTCGGCAGCGCGGTCAACCCGTCGCTCGCCAAGGTCGGCCAGCGCGTCATGGTGCACCATTACGAGGGCTGCCGGGTGTGCGGCCATTGCCGCTCGGGCTGGTCGCAGCTCTGCCAGGAGCAGCCGGTCAAGGTCTACGGCAACAACGCGCATGGCGGCCACGCCGCCTATATGAAGGTGCCCGCTTTCACCGTCGTCCCGCTGCCCGACGAATTGTCGTTCACCACCGGCGCGGCGATTTCCTGCGGCACCGGCACCGCCTATGGCGCGCTGCGCCGCATCCGGCTTTCGGGCAACGACACGATCGCGATCTTCGGCCAGGGTCCGGTCGGGCTGTCAGCGACCCAGCTCGCGCATGCGATGGGCGCGCGGGTCATCGCGCTCGACGTCAGCGAGGAGCGGCTCGCCCGCGCCAAGGATTTCGGCGCCGCCGAGACCGTCAACCCGCGCTCCAACGATCCCGTCGGCGCGATCAAGGACCTGACCCACGGCTACGGTGCCGAGTTCACGCTCGACACCTCGTCGCAGCCCGAGGGCCGCATCGCCGCGATCCGCGCCACCAAGGTCTGGGGCACCACCTGTTTTGTCGGCGAGCGCAACAAAGTCGAGATCGACGTTAGCCCGGACATGCTGCGCAAGCAGCTGACGATCGTCGCGTCGTGGACCTTCTCGTCGATCGGCCAGGAGGAATGCGCCCGTTTCGTCGCCGACCGCGGCATCGATGTCGAGGCGCTGTTCACCCACCGCTGGAAGCTCGACCAGGCCGACGAGGCCTACAAGCTGTTCGACACGCAAACCACCGGCAAGGGCGTGTTCTTGATGTAACGGAGGCTCTGATGAACGACGTGATGGCAAACGCCAAGCCGGGCTCGCCGACCGCGACGACACCCGGCATGAAGGGCCAGGACAAATTGACGACGCTCGCCTCGCGCTATGTCGATGTCGACGACTTGCCGTGGAAGCCGACGCCGTGCGCCGGGATCGAGATGAAGGTGCTGGTCGAGGATCCGGCGACCGGGCTCTTGACCGCGCTGTTCCGCTGGCAGCCGGGCGCCGAGCTGACGCTGCACGAGCATGTCGAGATCGAGCAGACCTTTGTCCTCGAAGGCAGCCTCGCCGACGAGGAAGGCGAGGTCACCGCCGGCAACTACGTCTGGCGGCCCAAGGGCAACCGCCACTCCGCGCGCTCGCCCAACGGCGCGCTGGTGCTGTCGATGTTCCTCAAACCGAACATCTTCCTCACTGAGGACAAACAGGGCGTGCAATTACGGTAGGGGATGACACTGAGCGAAATCGGCGTGCCGCTGACGGGAGGCCGAACTCAGCTCGGCGTCACTCGGATCGGCGATTCCGTTCATCGCCCGCCGACACCCAATAGCGAGTTTGTTCGATCGGTGCTGCGCCACCTGCAAGTGGCCGGTTTTGACGGCGCTCCACGCTACCTCGGCGGCGATGAGGCCGGGCGCGAAATCTTCAGCTATCTGCCCGGGACGGTTCCCGACGAATTGGGCCACCACGATGACACGGTGCTGCAACAAGTCGCACGGCTCATCCGACGCTATCACGACGCGACATCGTCGCTCTTCGCGACGCCGGCTGCTCAAAAGGCCGGGATTGACGTCGCTTGTCACAATGACCTCTCGCCTTGCAACGCCGTGTTCCGCGACGGCCAGCCGGTCGCTTTGATCGATTTCGATGCCGCGGCGCCCGGTTCGCGCGCCTTCGATCTCGGCTACGCCGCGTGGCTATGGCTCGATGTTGGAAGTGCCGCCTATCCCGCGGCTGAACAATGGCGCAGATTGCGCCTGTTCCTCGATGCTTATGGGTCGTATCCAGAGGTCGGCGATGTGGTCGAAGCGATGATGCTGCGGCAAAGCATACTGATCGCCGGGGCGGTTCGAATCGGCAACACCGCGATGCGCGACTGGGCGGCGGATTGCCGGAACTGGGTGCAGCACAATTTTGCGCCGAGGATGGCGAGCGCTTCTTCAGTTTGATCTACTGGGGGCGGAGGAACCATGCCCAAATCCAAGATCTATCCCAGCTTTGACGCGGCGGTCGCCGACATCCCGGACAATGTGACGATCGGTTTTGGCGGGTTTGCGGTCGTCGGCCAGCCCGTCAACCTTACCGGCGCTCTCGCGAAACAAGGCGCCAAAGGCCTCACCTGCGTCTCCAACGGCCTACGCGGCGGCGCCACCCTGCCGGAAGACGCACCGACCATGGAATGGCTGATCAAGAACGAGCAGGTAAAGAAGGTCGTTTGCGCCTTCACCGCGCCGACCCGCGCCTCGCAGCGGCTGGTTTTCACCGAGTATTACGAAAGCGGCCGGATCGACGCCGAGCTGGTGCCGCAAGGCACGCTGGCCGAGCGCATGCGCGCCGCCGGCGCCGGCATCCCGGCGTTCTATACGCCGGCCGCGGTCGGCACCGAACTGGCCGAGGGCCGCGAGACCCGCGTCTTCAATGGCCGCGAATACCTGCTCGAAGAGGCGTTGCCGCTCGACTACGCCTTTATCCGTGCCTATCAGGCGGACAGTTTCGGCAATCTCCGCTTCCGCCGCGCGCAGCGCAATTTCAACCCGATCATGGCGATGGCCGCCA
>JASHUW010000575.1 GCA_030039815.1 Alphaproteobacteria bacterium | reverse complement strand
CAGTGGTAAGCGGGAGGGCGCGAGGATGGCGACCGTCTTGGAGAGGGAAAAGCTGCGGGTGCGCCCGACCGGCGCGGCGCTGGCGGCCGATGTCGAGGGGGTCGATCTTTCGGGGTCGCTGTCGCCGGAGCTGAGGGCGGCGATCAAGAAGGCTTGGGGCGACCACCTCGTGCTGCGCTTTCGCGGCCAAAGCCTGTCGGACGACGATCTGATGCGCTTCAGCCGCGAGTTCGGCGAGCTCGACTGGGCGCCGATTGCCGCGACCAACGATGCGCCCGAGGGTCGCGAATACGTCATGGTCGTCTCGAACGTGGTCGAGAACGGGCAGCCGATCGGCCAGCTCGGCAACTACGAGGCGCTCTGGCACACCGACATGTCCTACGTCGACGAGCCGCCGATGGCCTCTGCGCTCTATTCGCTCGAGGCGCCGCCGTCGGGAGGCGACACCGGCTTCTGCAACATGTATCTGGCGCTCGAGACGCTGCCGGCCGATTTGCGCCGCGCCGTCGAAGGCAAGACCTGCGTCCATGACGCGAGCCGCAACAGCGCCGGCGAGTTGCGCCGCGGTTATGTCGACGCACCCGACGCCTCGCAGACGGTCGGCGCCGTGCATCCGATCGTTCGCACGCATCCGGAGACAGGCTGCAAGGCGCTGTTCCTCGGCCGGCGGCGCAGCGCTTACATCCAAGGCCTGGCGCTTGCCGACAGCGAGGCGCTGCTCAACGCGCTATGGGCGCACGCGACCAAAGATGAATTCACCTGGTATCAGCAGTGGCGCGCGGGCGATCTGATCCTGTGGGACAACCGCTGCGTGATGCACCGGCGCGATGCGTTCGATCCCGCGACGCGGCGGGTCATGCACCGCACCCAGATCAAGGGCGATCGCCCCTATTAGACCTTGCGCGAGGCTTTATTCCCGCTGCTGGTGGATCATGTGGACGACGCAGGCCCACAGGTCGCGGGCTGCGAGATCGCCTCGATCGATCATTTGGTTGAGATGGACTGTTGCTTCGCGGGCGGCGTCGGCGCCGTGGCGGGCGATCATCCCGCGGGCGACGCGTTCGGCGACAGCCGATGACGTTGCCGAACGAAAGGATCTGCCGAGGGGGCGGGCTTTTACGATCTTGGAGGAGGGGCGCGTTTCCTCCTGGATGGGGACACGGTCCATTGGAGCACTCCCGATCGTTGCCGGTGCGGGGCCCCGTTAACCATCGGAACATCCGCTGGTTGATAAAATTTAAATCGAAATCGTATGGTCGTAAATACTTTTTGGGCGGTTTTCTCTATTGTAAATAATTTGTTACATTTCGTGTAAATGGTTTGTTACATTTCACATCTGATTACTTCGCATCGGTTCACCCGTGGCGCTGCGGCGCCTTGGCGCTTGCGCACCGGATCCGAAGCTTGCACAACGGCGCTGCCGTGAGGGAGGGGCGAATGCGGCGATGGCTTCCGTTATTGCTGGTTCTAGGGGCGTGTTCGTCAGGGACGACCGGCTCGGCAAAGCTGACGCTGCGCAACACGCAGTGGGACCACGTCAACATGCAGGTCGTGATCACCAAAGGCTCGGAATGCGACGAGCACAGCCCCGATTTCGTCGGCTCGCAGAATTTCGTGCTCCATAAGGACCAGACCAAGACGATCACCGCGCCGCCCGAGACTAGCATCTGCTGGCGGCATGATCGCTATCCGAGCAACCCGCATCCGGGCGAATGGTCCGGCTGGAGCCGCGCGATCATGTTCCCCGGCAGCGACACGACCACAGACATTTAGCCTGCGTCTATTCCGCCGCCGCTCTCACGGTCGCCGGCCTGCCGAGCGAGGCATCGATCTCTTCGATCGATCGTCCTCTGGTCTCGATGCCGAGGATCAGGAACGCGACCGCTGCAAGCGCCGCCCAGAAGGCGAGGAAATACATCGCCGGAACCAGCGCGCTGACGCTTGCCGCCGGCTTTAGGAAGTTGCCGCCGCCGACGATCAGCGCCAGCCCCAGGGGGCTGATGATCTTGCCCAAATTGCCGACGCCGTAGCCCAGCCCCATGCCGCTGGCGCGCAGCCCCGCCGGCCAGACTTCGGCCATGTAGGGCGCGATGATCGTGTAAGAGCCGCCGCCAAAGAACGAATGCCCCATCAGCATCAGCCAAAACACCGAGACCGGGCCGATCATGAGGTCGGCCAGATACCCCGCTGCGATCAGCGTCACCACCGAGCCGACGCAAGCGAAAATTCCCGATCGGCGACGCCCCATCAGATCGGTCAGCCAGGCGCAGGTGAGACGCCCGATAAAGGCGCTGAGAGCCACCCAGATCATCAGGAACGACGCTTCTTCCGGCGTCGTGTGCAGCAGCAGGAGAAGCAGCGTCGGCGCCCACAACGCGAGCCCGACCCCGCTCGTCTGCGACAGCCCCGTCAGGCACACCAGCGCGACGCTGCGCGGATACTTGAACAACTCGCGCCACGGCGTGTGTGCGAGCTCGGGCAGCTGGGCCGGCACCTCGATTGTTGCGGGATCGGCCTGCAACGCCCAGGCGATCGAGCGACGCGCTTCGTCCCGCCGGCCGCGGCGGATAAGCCAGCGTGGCGATTCCGGAACCCAAGCGCGGATCAGCAGCGTGAAGAAGGCCGGCAGCAATCCGACGAGAAACAATCCTCGCCAGCCGATGACCGGCCCGAGATAAGCGCCGCAAGCCGCACCGAGCGCCCCGCCGATCGAAATCGTCGACGTCACCAATCCCCCGATGAACCCGCGCTTCGACGACGGCACGAATTCTTGCACCAGCGGCAGGTCGACGACGTTCAGCCCGGCGACGCCGACGCCGACCCAGAAGCGGAAGAAGGCGAGGATCAACCAACCGTATTGATCGGGTGTGAAGGCCATGATCCCGGTTGCCAGCGAGAAGTTGAGCGCGGTCATGATGAACACTTTGCGGCGGCCGATCTTGTCGGCCATCCATCCCCAGAAGAACGAGCCGGGGATCGCGCCGAGGCCGGCGGCCAGCAGGATCACCCCGGACTCCATGAACGACAGGTGCCACGCCTTGACGATGAAGGTCAGCACGTAGCCGATCAGGAAGAAGTCGAAGAAATCGAGCATGTCGCCGAGGATCGCCGCCGACACGATCTTCCACTGGTTCGGCGTCAGCTTCTGCTGCCGTTCCAAGGCTTCCAACATCGCGTTCTCCCCGCGTAAAGGACTCGCGCCCAGCGATGTTTCTTGTTTCGCCGGCTCGGCGTTTTGCCGTCCAAGGACTGCGGCGGTACGACAATCTGCCGCAGTGCGACAATAGCGCACAGATGGGGGCGGATGTCGAGCCGGCATTCCCGGTTCGCGCCGCAACGTGTCGGTATACGGCGCCGGGTTTCTTGACTTAAGCTGTTCGCTCGTCTCGCGGATCGGGTCAGCGCCAGGAGATTTCCATGCAGGTCATCAACGCAATCGCCAAAATCCTCAAGAAAGAGGGCGTCGACTGGCTGATCGGCTATCCGGTCAATCCGATCATCGAGGGCGCGGCCCAGGAGGACATCCGCACCATCATGGTGCGCCAGGAACGCATCGGCCTGCACATGTGCGACGCGGTCGCCAAGACCACCTCGGGCGACAAGATCGGCGTCTTCGTGATGCAGCACGGGCCGGGCACCGAGAATGCTTTCGGCGGCGTCGCGCAATCTTTCGGCGATTCGACGCCGGTCGTCGTGCTGCCGGCCGGGTACGCGCGCAATCTCAA
>JASHUW010000574.1 GCA_030039815.1 Alphaproteobacteria bacterium | reverse complement strand
GCATTGCGTCGCGCCGGCGCATCCCCACATGACGCTCTTCCGTTTGGCGAGATGACCATGAACCAACCTTCGGACCGCCGGCTCGAGCCGGAAATCATTCCGCCTGGCGCACCCCTGCCCGGCGACCAGGCCGTCTGGGCGAACGGCAACATGCGCCACGTCTATTATGTCCCCACGTCGCGGGTCGGGCCGGTCGGCCTCGCTTTCTTGACCTTGGGGATCGGCGCGGTCGCGGTGCTTGGGCTTTTCTTCCTGCTCAGCGCCGCGTTTGTCGGGCTCGCGGCCGTCGGCGTCCTGACCGCGGCGGCGTTTATCGCAGGCATCTTGCGCAGGCCAAATCACCCGCTACGCTGACCTCCGTCCCTTAAAGGGAGGAAACCGTGGCTGGCGTACTTGACGGCATTCGCGTCCTCGACTTCGGCCGCTATATCGCCGGTCCGTTTTGCGCCGCGCTGTTGGGCGATCTCGGCGCCGAGGTGATCCGCATCGAGCGCCGCGAAGGCGGCGAGGATCGCGGCATGATCCCGGTCGGCACCGGACCCGACGGCGGCGGCGCGATGTTCCTCGCGATGAACCGCAACAAGCTCGGCATGACGCTCGACCCCACCGCCCCCAAGGGCCGCGAGATCGTCAAGAAGCTCGTCGCCACCGCCGACATCGTCGTCGCCAACCTGCCGCCGCGCGTCTTGCGCTCGCTGGCCCTCGACCTCGACAGCCTGCGCCAGGTGAAGCCGGACATCATCCTCACCACCGTCACCGGCTTCGGCGCCGGCGGGCGGCTCAGCCACAAACACGGCTTCGACGGGATCGGCCAGGCGATGTCTGGCGCGGTGTTCCTTTCCGGCTTTGCCGAGCAGCCGATCATGACCAAGGTACCGTGGGTCGATTTCGGCACGGCGTTCCTGTCGGCCTTCGGCACGATGGCGGCGCTCATGGAGCGCGGCAAAACCGGCCACGGCCAGAAGGTCGAGGGCGCCCTTCTGCGCACCGCGACCGCGATCGCCAACGCGATGCTCATCGAGCAGTCGCTGACCGGGGTGAACCGCGTCGCGACCGTGAACCGTGGCTTCAACAACGCACCGGGCGACGTCTATCGCTGCACGGATGGGTGGATCGTCACCACGGTGATCGGGCCCTATATGTTCGGCCGCTGGTGCGAGATGGTCGGCGAGCCCGGCTGGACGAACGACCCGCGCTTCCAGGACGACCAGGCGCGCGCCGACAACGGCGAGGCGATCACCGAAAAGATGAATGCGTGGTGCGCCGCGCGGAGTTGCGAAGAAGCGCTGGCCGCGCTCGAAAAGGCCAATATCGTCGCCGGCCAAGTCTATTCGCCGCAGCAAGCGCTCGACGAGCCACATATCCGCGACGCCGGGCTCTTGGTCGAGCGCGAGTTTCCGGGGCTGCCGCACACCCTGCCGCTGGCGCCGACGCCGATCGAATTATCCGAGACGCCTGGCAGCTACCGCCGCCGCGCCCCGCTGATCGGCGAGCACACTGACCAGATCCTTGCCAGCCTCGGCTATACCGTCGCGGAGATCGCCGCGCTGCGCGAGGAAAAGGTGGTCTAACGCGAAGCGTTGCGCCACCCCGACGGAGGTCGGGGTCCATGTTTCTGCCGGTCGATGCAAGTGCTATGTTCATCCAATGACCCTCACGCGCATCACAATCGATCCTGCGGTTTGCACTGGGAAACCCTGCATTCGAGGGCTCCGGTTTCCGGTCGCGCGCCTGCTGGGACTGCTGGCCTCAGGTGAAAGCCGCGAGGAGATTTTAGCCGCCTACCCGTACCTTGAGGCGGAAGACATCGACGAAGCGCTTCATTACGCCGCAGCGCTGGCCGAGGATGAGGCCGTCGAACTGACGCGGTGAGATTTCTCATCGACATGCCGCTGTCGCCGTCCCTGGCGCAGCGACTTCTGACCCAAGGGCATGACGCCTTGCACGTGGCCGATTTGGGTATGAGCCGCAGCGCGGATAGTGAGATCATGGCGTTCGCGGTGACAGAACACCGAACCGTCGTTACCGCCGACCTCGATTATCCTCGGTTGCTCGCGCTCGCCGGCGCGACCGGACCAAGCCTGATTTTGTTCCGCGGCGGCGACTGGGGCGAGGAAGGGATATTTGAGCGGATGTCTGAGATTCTCGCCGGGCTGAGCGAGCGCGATATAGTGCAAAGTATCCTCGTTATTGATCGTAACCGTGTCCGACGGAGACGATTGCCCATTGCGTAATCACCCGTGCTCCACACCGGTTGTTTCAGAATTCCAGGAGAAACCCCATGGCCGCCGATCCCAACAAAGTCATCCTCACCGGTGAGAACCCGTTCATCCGCCTGTCCTCGATCGGCAGCGCGACGGAGTTCACCACCAACGCGAGCTTCTGGCGGATCGTCACCTGCCCCGCCGGACCGGGCCACGTGCTCTATCTGAAGAGCGAGCTCACGGAAAACCGCTGGCGCATCTATTCCGACAACATCGCGATGGCGCGCTGGCTGCAGAATACGGTGCAGGGGATGCTCAATCCCGAGACGGGGGACCTGTCGATCCCGGTGCGCGACGCGGTGTTCAGCAAGACGGGCGACCCGCGCGACTTCTGGACCGAGACCGCGGTCACCGATGACGGCGAGGTGAGCCTCACCTGGTACTGGATCGGT
>JASHUW010000573.1 GCA_030039815.1 Alphaproteobacteria bacterium | reverse complement strand
AACGCGACCGATCTTGCCTCGATCTATGGAGCGATAACCACCGCCAGCTGGGCGCATGCCGCCGCAGCGCTGGCGCTGGTCGGGGTGAGCTTTCTGGTCCTGGAGTTGGTCGAGAACAGCCGCATTCCGGTCGACGATCCGACCACGCATCTGGAGTTGACCATGATCCACGAGGTCATGGTGCTCGACCATAGCGGGCCAGATCTGGGCTTCGTCCAATACGGCGTCGCCCTGAAACTGTGGATCGTTGGAGCGTTGCTTGTCGGACTTGTGCCGCTGTACGGCGTGAGCGCGGGACTTGCCCTTGGTACGGCCTTGCTCGGCATGGCGGGTCTTGCCGTCGCGATCGGCATGATCGAGTCGGCGATGGCCCGCTACCGCCTTCTGACCGTGCCGCAATTCATCGTCGGCGCCGCGACCCTCTCCGCCGTCGCCTTCATGGTGCTGTTGGTATGAATACGATGCAGTCGGTGCTCGCCGCCATTCACGCGGTCGGTCTCCTGACCTGTTTCGCGTTGCTCGGCACCAGCCGCATCGGCGCTTGCATCCGGTTTCTGTCCATTCAAGGCATTCTCTTCAGTCTGGTGCCGGTGATCGCGCACGATGACGGCTTGACCTTGCGCGTGCTCCTGTTGGCCGGCGCCAATATCGGCCTCAAGGGTGTGATCTTCCCCGCTGTGCTGCTGCATTTGCGCGCCCGCGCCGGGTTCCATCGCGAGGTTGAGCCGTTCGTCGGCTTCGTCGCATCGATCTTGTTCGGGATCGTTGCTCTGAGCGTATCTCTCGCTCTCGCGCGTGAGCTGCATCCGGCGCTGAGCCACGCCCCGTTCGTCATGCTGCAGGCGGCAATCTTCCTCGTCGCGATCGGGCTGTTCCTGATCGTCTGCCGGCGCAACGCGCTGATTCAGATCGTCGGCTATCTGGTGATCGAGAACGGCATTTTCGTGTTCGGCGCGATCACCGTGGTCGAAACTCCGCTCCTCGTCGAGCTCGGCATCCTGCTCGACGCTTTTGTTGCCGTCTTTGTGATGGGGATCGCGGTCTTTCATATCAGCCGCGAGTTCGGCATGGCCGACGCCGACCGGCTCAACACGTTGCGAGGCTAACGTGGCAACGGCCGGATATGCCATCGAGGCCATGCTCGCGGTCGCGCTGGTGGGCGCGTTTCTCTGTCTTGCCGCGCAGCCCCGCCAGGTGCTCTGCATGGCGATCGCGGTTTCGGCGGTCGAACTCGGCTTGGCCGCTTCGCTATGGCTCGCCGTACTAGCGAAAGGCCATGTGACCGCGGTGGACGAGCTGTTCTTTGTCGACGCCTTCTCGGCGTTCCATCTCGTCGTCCTGGGGCTGGTCTTTCTGCTCTGCTCGCTGTTCGCGCGGGTTTATTTCGCCGATGACGGCGAGCACGGCCTATCTCTCGCCGTCGCGCGGCGGTTTGGCGCGCTGTGGCTCGGCTCGCTTGCCGCGATGATGCTGGTGCTCGTCTCCAACAATCTCGGTGTCATGTGGGTCGGGATGGAGGCGACGACACTGCTGACAGCGTTCCTCATCTCGCTCCATCCCAACCGCCTCTCATTGGAAGCGATGTGGAAGTACCTGCTGATCTGCTCGGTCGGCATCGCCTTTGCTTTTATCGGCACAATTTTCGCCGCGGCTTCGGTGCAAGGCGGCCTCGGCGCGGACGCGCTTTTGTGGACCCGGCTTACCGCGCCCGAGGTGAAGTTTGACCCGACGCTCATGACCTTCGCGTTCGTGTTCGTGCTGGTCGGCTATGGTACCAAGGCGGGGCTCGCGCCCATTCACTCGTGGCTGCCGGACGCGCACAGCCAGGCGCCGGCGCCGGTCTCGGCGATGTTCTCGGGGTTCCTGCTCAACACCGCGCTTTATTGCATCCTGCGTTATGTGCCGCTGGTGCGGCACGCGCTGGGGAGCGGGTTTGCCGACCGCTTGCTCGTCTTCTTCGGCGCGCTGTCGATCCTGGTCGCGGCGGGGTTCATCGTCTTCCAGCGCGACGCCAAGCGCCTGCTCGCCTATAGCAGTGTCGAGCATCTGGGGATCATCACGCTCGGCTACGGCCTCGGGCCGCTAGGCTCGTTCGCCGCGCTGTTCCATACGCTGAACCACTCATTGTCGAAGTCGCTCGCGTTCTTCGCGGTCGGACGGCTCGGCCAGCGTTACGGCACGCACGACATGCGTATGCTGTCGGGTGCCCTGCGCGCCGACCGCGTCTGGGGGCTGGGGCTGCTCGGCAGCCTCCTCACGCTGATCGGCGCCGCGCCATTCGCGATCTTCATGAGCGAGTATCAGCTGCTGCGTGCCGCTTTGGGCGAAGGAGCCTGGCTGGTCCTCGCGCTTTTCCTCGCGGCGGGCGCGGTCGTTTTTATCGCGGCGCTGCGCCACCTGATCGATATGGCTTTTGGCGATGCCAATGCGGCCATGCCGAAGGCGCGAAGCGCCGGCTCGTCGATCCTGCTTGTCGCTGGCGTGATGGGGTTGCTGCTGTTGCTGGGCTTGTGGATGCCGTCTTGGCTCGGCGAGGCGATCGGCCAGGCGGCTGACGCGGCGGGAGCGCGCTGGTGACTTCGCTACTCGACACCGGGAATGCCGTCCCGGTACCCGTCGCCGAGGTGCCGGAGCTTGGCGTCGATCTGTTCCACGACACGGTTCTGGCAGCCGTCGGCCAGGGTCGCCGGTTGCTGCTCTTCTGTGGGTTGGCACAAACCGCTGGACGGACGCGGCTGCTCGCCGCGCTGGCGGATGATGTGCATGGCCGGATCGGCCTCGTCACGACCCTCGCGGCGGGCGGTTATCGTTCGCTGACGCCGGCTTGCCCGAGCGCGCATTATTTTGAGCGCGAGATTTTCGAGCAATGGGGTGTGCGCCCCGAAGGGCATCCCTGGTTGAAGCCCGTCCGCTACCCGATCGGGGGAACGCGTATCGACGACGGCGAGTTCTTTCACATCTCGGGGGCCGAAATTCACGAAGTGGCGGTCGGTCCGGTGCATGCCGGCGTCATCGAGCCCGGTCATTTCCGCTTCAACTGCCACGGCGAACGCGTGCTCCATCTCGAAATTGCGCTTGGCTATCAGCATCGCGGCGTCGAGGCGGCTCTTGTCGGCAGCCCGCATAGACGCAGCATCCATCTGATCGAGATGCTCGCTGGCGACACGAGTGTCGGGCACGCGACCGCCTACTGTCAGCTCGTTGAGGCGTTGGCTGGGACAATCTGCTCGCCGCGCGCCAGGTCGCTACGGGTGATTGCCTTGGAGATGGAGCGCATTGCCAATCATATCGGCGATCTCGGCGCATTGGCCGGGGACGTGGGGTTTCTGCCGGCGGCCGCGTATTGCGGCCGGTTGCGCGGCGACGTGTTGAACTTGACCGCGATGCTGTGCGGGAGCCGGTTGGGCCGCGGTCTGGTGCGCCCCGGCGGAGTTGGCATCGATTGCGGTGGCGACGTCCTTTACGACACCCAGAACCGTCTCCTCGCGGCGGAGCGCGATATGCGCAAAGCGACCGACCTCTTGTGGAAATCGTCCTCCGTCCGGGCGCGTTTCGAAAATACCGGCACCCTGTCGCGGGAGACCGCGGCCGAACTTGGCCTTGTCGGCCCGCCGGCGCGCTCCAGCGGGATTGATCGCGATGCTCGGCGCGACTTTTGCGTCTCGACATACGATGGCCGCGGGCCGGCGATCGCCACCGAAGAAACTGGCGATGTCTTCGCTAGAGCAGCGGTTCGCTGGCGCGAGATCGAGAATTCGCTCGTCTTTCTCGATCGCCCGCTTGCCGACCCTGGCCGCGGCCCGGCTCTTACGCGCGTCGGCCCGTTGGCTCCTGACAGTATGGTGTTGTCGCTCCTCGAAGGCTGGCGCGGCGAGATCGTTCATCTTGGGCTGACCGATGGGATGGGTCGCCTTGCACGCTACAAGATC
>JASHUW010000572.1 GCA_030039815.1 Alphaproteobacteria bacterium | reverse complement strand
CCATGCCCATTCAGGATGGCGCGGGCGCTTGTATTCGGGCTCGGGATCGAGCGCGATGCCGTAGGATGCGACGAGCTTCGACAGCACCTCCTTGTGACGGCCCTCCTCGAACCCGTCGAGCGTGACGGCCTGGCGCAGCAGCGGGTCGGTCATCATGTCGGCATAGGTCTGCGCGCGCACTTTCGCCTTGCCTTCGGTCTGCACGGCGATGTTCCAGATCGGCAGGCCGGTCAGTCGCTGCAGCGCCGCCTCATCCAGCTTCGGCCATTCGATGACCGCCGGCTTGTAAGGATTGTGCGTCTCCAGCAGCATGCGGCAGAACGCGACTTTGTGTGCCTCGCTGCCCGGCTTCAACGCGCCGTTCGACGGCGCCGACCATTGGCGAAAGGCGATTTCGGCTGCATCCAGCGTCGCTTGATCGGTCAACCGACACACTCCCCTACCTGTGACGCACCCGTGCTCGCCCCGTCGTTGACTTGGGCGAACCGCTCCCGTATACAGCGCCCTCCGCCGAAACAAGGCTTTTGCCATCGGAGTCGGTGCCGTGAAGCGCACTTACCAGCCCAGCAAGCTCATCCGCAAGCGTCGGCATGGCTTCCGTGCGCGAATGGCGACCACCGGCGGGCGTCGGGTGCTGGCCGCGCGCCGCGCCAAGGGCCGCAAGCGCCTATCTGCCTAGGGCCGTTGGCTGAGCCCTCGGCCCCGGCGCCGATCGCGGCTCGCTGCATCAAGCGCTCGATATGACCGCTCGCCTCATCAGGCTCAAGACGCGAGCCGATTTTGTGCGTGTCGCCGCCGAGCGCGCGCGGGCGGTGCGGCCGGGGCTGATCGTGCAGGCGGCCCCGCAACCGGCCGATGCCGGCCGGACACTGCGCGTCGGGTTCACCGCCAGCAAGCGGGTTGGCAACGCGGTCGTGCGCAACCGAGCGAAGCGGCGTTTGCGCGCGGCAGCCGCGTCGGTTCTGCCTCTTCACGGCAGGCCCGGCACCGATTATGTGCTGATCGCGCGCGCCGGCACGGGCGAGCGGGTGTATGCCGAGCTGCTCGCCGATCTCGAAGCGGCGCTGCGTCAGCTCGCGCGCCCGCATGCAGGAAAACCGGCGCGCGGCGGAGACGGGTGAAATGCCGCTTGGGAACCTTCCGGGCGCCGCGATCGGGCTGCTGCTGCGCGCCGCGATCCGCGCCTATCAATTGCTCCTGGCGCCGGTGTTGCCGCCGGCATGCCGCTATTTGCCGAGTTGCTCGCATTACGCCGAGGAAGCGATCGCACTCCACGGCCCACTGCGCGGCGGTTGGCTGGCGGCACGCCGGCTATGCCGCTGTCATCCCTGGGGCGGCAGCGGCTACGACCCCGTTCCAGTGCCGCGGGGCGGCGAGACCCGATAATGGACCAGAAGAACCTCCTCATTGCGATCGTCGTGTCGGTGGCGATCCTGTTCGGGTTTCAGTACTTGGCCGAGCGCTATCTGCCCCACCCGCCGCCTCCGCCAAAGGCCGCCCAGAACACTGCGGAAAAATCACAGCAGCCAACAACGCCGGCCGCCGAAAGACCGCCGGGCGCCGCCGCTCCGGTCGGCGCTGGCGCGAACCAGCCGCAGGCCGAGACGCGCGAGCAGGCCGAGACAACCCAGCCGCGCGTCAAGATCGATACGCCGCGCTTGCACGGGTCGATCGCGCTGACCGGCGCGCGGATCGACGACCTGACGCTGGCGACCTATCGCGAGACCATCAATCCGAAAAGCCCGGAAGTCGTGCTGCTGGAGCCGACCGGCACCGAGGACCCCTATTTCGCGCAGTTCGGTTGGGCCGAGGCGGCAGGCGTCAACTTGCCGGGGCCGGACACGAAATGGGCCGCGTCCGGCGGGCCGCTGTCGCCTGGCCATCCCGTCACGCTGACCTGGGACAATGGCGCCGGGCTCTCCTTCACCCGGACCATCAGCATCGACGACAATTATATGTTCTCGATCGAGGAAACGGTGAAGAACAGCGGCTCCGCCGCGGTCAGCCTGACCCCGTACGGGCTGATCAGCCGCAGCGGGACACCGCCGGTCTCGGGCTACTATCTCCTCTACGAAGGCCCGATCGGCTATCTCGACGGCGCGATTCAGGACGTCAAATACGCCTCGCTGACGCCGGACAAGCCAACCGATTACACCTCGAACGGCGGCTGGCTCGGCTTTACCGACAAATACTGGCTGACCGCGCTGATCCCGCCCCAGAACGAGCAGATCAAGGCGCAGTTCCGCAAGACGATCGGCGCCGACAAGATCGATCGCTACCAGGTCGACTATACCGGGGACGCAATTAACGTCCCTGCCGGCGGCACCGCATCGACCTCGATGCGCTTCTTCGCCGGCGCCAAGGAATTGAACCTGCTGCAGAACTACGCGGCCTCCGGCATTCCGCTGTTCGACTACTCGATCGACTTCGGCTGGTTCTGGTTTCTCACCAAACCGATCTTCCGCATTCTGCTGATCCTCGAGGCCCTGCTCGGCAATTTCGGGCTCGCGATCCTGCTCTTCACCTTCCTCGTCAAGCTCGCCTTCTTCCCGCTCGCCAACAAATCCTACGCGGCGATGAGCAAGATGAAGCTCTTGCAGCCTGAGATGGCGAAAATCCGCGAGCGCATCCCGGACGACAAGGCGAAGCAGCAGCAGGAGATCATGGCGCTCTACAAGAAGGTTGGCGCCAACCCGCTCGCCGGCTGCCTGCCGATCGTCATCCAGATCCCGGTGTTCTTCTCGCTCTACAAGGTGCTGTTCGTCACCATCGAGATGCGCCATGCGCCGTTCTACGGCTGGATTCATGACCTGTCGGCACCCGATCCGACCTCGTTCGCCAATCTGTTCGGCCTCCTGCCGTTTGCTCCCCCGCATTTCCTGATGATCGGCGCCTGGCCGCTGATCATGGGCGTGACGATGTTCCTGCAGCAGAAACTGAACCCGCAACCGGTCGATCCGGTGCAGGCGAAGATGTTCATGTTCCTGCCGATCGTCTTCACGTACATGCTGTCGTCATTCCCGGCGGGCTTGGTGATCTACTGGTCGTGGAACAACCTTCTCAGCATCGCGCAGCAATGGGCGATCATGCACAAGCGGGGTGCGGTCTAGCGGCCGCGCCAAGGGACATCATCGACGACGTCTATCCGGCGCGCGCGTTTGATGCCGAGGCGGTCGAGGCCGGGCGTCTCCTCTTCGCCAAGGAATGTCGCTTTGTCGCCGGGGTCGGCAGCGCGGCGGCGCTGCCGCCGGAGACGCTGCCAGAAATTGCGTTTATCGGGCGCTCCAATGTCGGCAAGTCGAGCCTCGTCAACGCGCTGACCGGCCGGCGCATGCTGGCGCGCACCTCGCGCACGCCGGGGCGGACGCAGCAGATCAACTTCTTCGAGTTGGGCGGCCGGCTGATGCTCGTGGATCTGCCGGGCTACGGGTTCGCCGCCGCGTCGAAAGCGGCGGTCAAGACCTGGACCGCGCTCGTCGAGCACTATCTGACGAGCCGCGCGAGCCTGCGCCGTGCCTGCCTACTCATCGATTCGCGACGCGGCATCACCGACACCGACCGGCCGATCTTGGCGTTGTGCGACAATGCCGCGTTGAGCTACCAGGTGGTGCTGACCAAGACCGACGAAGTGAAGCCGGCCGCCCTCGGCGAAGTCGCGCGATCCGTGTCCGCCGAGCTGAAACGCCGCCGCGCCGCACACCCGGAAATCCACCTCACCAGCGCCGAGCGGCGTCGCGGCATCGCGGCATTGCGCGCCACCCTGGCGGGTCTTGCCGAGGTGGCGCCGCCCCCGTCGCCACGTTAGAGTGCGCCCGCCATGAACGACCTGTCGTCCGAACCGGCGGCTGCCGCCGAACCCAGCGTCATTGCCTCGGTGCTGGCCGGGGCCGCCCCCTATCTTGCGCAATACTCCGGCAAGACGGTCGTCGTGAAATATGGCGGCCACGCGATGGGCGCCGGCGGTGAAACCTTCGCGAGCGACATCGTGCTGCTGCATCGCCTTGGCATGCACCCGATCGTCGTTCACGGCGGTGGGCCGCAGATCAACAGCATGCTCGACCGGCTCGGCATCAAAAGCAATTTCGTCAATGGGTTGCGGGTCACCGACGCCGAGACCATGCAGGTCGTCGAGATGGTGCTGGTCGGCACCATCAACAGCCATCTCGTCACCGCGATCAACGGTGCCGGCGGGTGCGCGATCGGGCTCACCGGCGGCGACGGCAACTTCCTGCGGGCGCGCAAGCTGACCCGCAACGGCGAGCTGGGGTTTGTCGGCGAGCCGGAACGCGTCGATGTCGATGTGCTCGACGGGTTTCGCCAAGCGCGGATGATTCCGGTCATCGCGCCGATTGGCGTCGGCGACAGCGGCGAGAGCTACAACATCAACGCCGACACCGTCGCCGGCGCGGTCGCGGCCGCGGCCAAGGCGTCGCGCTTCCTGTTGCTGACCGATGTGCCGGGTGTGCTCGACGCCGACAAGAAGCTGATCCCCGAACTGAGCGCCGCCGAGGCGCGTCGGCTGATTGCCGACGGCACGATCTCCGGCGGCATGATCCCCAAGGTCGAAACCTGCCTCGAAGCGGTGTCCGGTGGCGCCGAGGCCGCGGTCATTGTCGATGGCCGCGTGCCGCACGCGATCCTCCTCGAGCTCTTCACCGAAGGCGCGGGCACGCTGATCCGGGGCGGCTGAGATGGCCTACACGCTGCGTCGCCAGGGCTGCCCGCTGGGCGCGGTGGAGACCTGGGTCTTCGACCTCGACAATACGCTGTATCCCGCTTCGTGCGGTCTTTTCCCGCTCGTCCAGGAGCGGATGAATGAATACATCTGCCGGCTGCTCGACGTGTCGCTGGACGAGGCCAAGGCGCTGCGCGCTCAGTATTTCCGCGAACACGGCACGACGATGCATGGGCTGATGGCGGTGCATCGCATCGACCCGCACGCGTTCATGGCCTTCGTGCACGATGTCGATCTGTCCTGCGTTCCGGCCAATCCGGAGCTGGTCGCGGCGCTCGACGGGCTCTCCGGCCGCAAGCTTATCTACACCAACGGTTCGGTGCCGCATGCTGAGAATCTGCTCAAGCATCTCGGCATAAGTCATTATTTCAACGATATTTTCGATATCGTCGCGTCGGAGTTCTCGCCAAAGCCGGCGATCGCGCCGTTGCGCGTCTTCGTCGAGCGTTTCGGGGTCAGGCCGCAGGGCGCGCTGATGGTCGAGGACATGGCGAAGAACCTCGTCCCCGCCGCGGCGCTCGGCATGACCACGGCTTGGGTCAGAACCAATGTCGATTGGGCGGCGATTGGTTCGGACGCGGACCACATCAACTACGTCGTCGAGGACCTTGCGGGGTTTCTGTCCGCCGCGGGCGGGATGGAGCGGGAGGCGAGCCGATGACCGTCGCCGAGACGATGGCCAAAAAGCTAACCGAGCGATTTGCCCCGACCCGCCTCGAGATCGTCGATGATTCGGCGCGCCACGCCGGGCATGCCGGCGCGCGACCCGGCGGCGAAACCCATTTCACCGTAACGGTGGTGTCCGCCGCATTCACCGGGATGAACCGGATCGCCCGGCAGCGGTTGGTCTACGAGACCCTTGCCGCCGAGCTGAAAGGCGGCGTGCATGCGCTGGCGCTGACCACGCTGGCGCCGGGTGAGGAGCGGGCATAGACATACTACTATATGTATCTTTCGATGACGCACACGTAATTATTGCAACCGGCCAGCCGCTGACTACACTTGCGACATGGCACTGGCATCGTCGCGGCGGTCGGCGCAATCGGACAAACCGCTCCTCTCATCGCTGGCGCTGCACAACGTCATCGTCAATGGGCGGCGGACAAGTGTGCGGCTCGAAGCCTCGATGTGGGACGGGCTGCAGGACATCGCGCGCCGCCGCGGGATGAGCGTCAACGACCTCGTCACCGAGATCGAGCGCAACCGCGGCACGCCCGGACTGACAGCGGCGATTCGCGTCTATATCGTCGATTTCTATCGCCGCGCCTTGGGGATGATCGACCGGCCCGAGGTCGCCGCGCGGCGAATGTGAGGCGCGCTACGCCGTTTTGTCGCTGCTGCGGTGCGGCGGAGCAATCATGAGCCACCTCCTGGGTTACGCCGCTCCCGCGAGAAACTCTCGCAAGTTCTCGGACGAGGCGTCGCGCGCCACGTAGGCGTCGCCGATCCGCCGCGGCAGGATCAGCGTGATGCGGCCGTCGCGCACCTTCTTGTCCTTGCCCATATGCTTGAGCAGCGCGTCCGGCTTTCCGGCGAGGCCGAGCGCGCCGAGCTCGGTTGGCAGCCCCATCGCCGCGAGATGACGGCGCACGCGGGTCGCGTCCTGCCCGGTGCAGATGCCCTGGCGCACTGCGAAGTCGAACGCCAGCACCATGCCGAGCGCAACCGCCTCGCCGTGCAGCAGCGTATCGCCGAACCCGGTTTCGGCTTCGAGCGCGTGGCCGAACGTGTGGCCGAAATTGAGCAGCGCGCGGGCGTCGCCAGTCTCGCGCTCGTCCTCGGCGACGATCTCCGCTTTCATCCGGCAGCTGGTGATGACCGCGCGGTTGACCGAGGCAGGGTCGAGGTCGCAGACCTTGCCGCCCTCGGCATCGAGCCAGTCGAAAAACCCGGCATCGGCGATGAGGCCGTATTTGACGGTCTCGGCATAACCCGCGAGCAGCTCGCGACGCGGCAAGGTGGCGAGCGCGCCGCTGTCGGCAAGGACCAGCCGCGGCTGATAGAACGCGCCCAGCAGATTCTTCCCGGCCGCGGTGTTGATCGCGGTCTTGCCGCCGACCGAGCTGTCGACCTGCGCCAGCAATGTCGTCGGGATCTGGACGAAATCAATGCCGCGCAGCAGCGTCGCCGCGGCAAAGCCGCAAATGTCGCCGACCACCCCGCCGCCGAGCGCGATCAGCATGGTGCCGCGCTCGATGTTGCAGGCCAGCACGTCGTCGACGAGCCGGCCGAAATGCGCGAGGTCCTTGGTGCCTTCGCCTGGCGGTAGGATAATCTCGTGATATGCGATTCCCGCCGCGTCGAGGCTCGCGACGAGCGGCGGCAGATGCGCCCGCGCGACGATGTCGTCGGTGACGACAATGGCCTGCTTGCGGCGCATCAGCGGCAGGATGTGCGCGCCGGCCGCAGCGATGAGACCCGGTCCGACCAGGATGTCGTAACCGCGCTCGTCCAGTTCGACGCGCAGCCGTTCAATCGTGCCGTTCATGCTTCGCAGGCCTCCGCCGGCGGCAGTCGCGTCCGCGCGCAGCGCGTCAGCTCGGCGATTGCCCGGCTCGCGGTGGCGTCCGGCGGGCCGTTGCCGCTGTCGATCGTGATGTCGGCCTCGGCATAGATCGGGTAGCGCCGGTCGATCAGCTCGGCGAGCACCGCGCGCGGGTCGGGCGTCTTCAGGAGCGGCCGGTTGGTGCGGCGCGAGACGCGCGCGAACAGCACGTCGAGGTCGGCGCGCAGCCACACCGAGACGCCGCGCGCTGCGATGACCCGGCGTGTCCCGGGGTCCATGAACGCGCCGCCGCCGGTCGAAAGAACGTGCACCGGCCCGGCAAGGAGCCGGGCGATGACCCGCCGCTCGCCGTCGCGAAACACCGCCTCGCCGCGATTGGCGAAGATCTCCTCGATCGTTTCGCCGGCGGCGCTCTCGATCTCCTCGTCCGAATCGAAGAACGGCAAGCCGAGCCGCGCCGCGAGTCGCCGACCGATCTTGGTTTTACCGGCGCCCATCAACCCGACGAGCACGATCGAGCGACGCGGCTTCAACGGCACGCCAGCGGCGCCGTTTGCCGGCGCTATTGCTGCCTGCGGCTCGGTTCGGAGGTCCATCACGCGCCGCCCTTCGTCGGCCTCTTGTCGCAACAAGCCTCGCGGCTGTTTCTCGCCGCGCCAACACAGGGTACTAAACCATTTTCCGCCTCCGCGGAAACGGTTCGGGTGTTGGCGAGAGCGGGGAACGCGGGTTCGGGCATGACGAGGGTGACCCTGGTCCTTGTTCTGGTGGTGCTGCTGTCCGTGGTGGGCGGCTGTCTCTTTCTCGCCACGTGGCATCTCAACGTGCCGCGGGTCGCGGTCGAAAAGGTTTTGCCGGATGCCCGCTTCCCGAAATGAGCAAGCGTCGGGAGCCGCGCCGTCGCCGCGGCTCGAGGCGTTTCTCGAAATGCTGGCGGCCGAGCGCGGCGCCGCGCGGCTGACCCTCGCCGCCTACCGCAACGACCTGATCGACCTATCCGGTTTCCTCGCGGCGCGCGGCCTGGCGCTCGACGACGCCGATGCCGAGGCGTTGCACGACTATCTCGCCGCCGCTGGAACGCGGCGGCTGGCGCCGCGCACCGTGGCGCGGCGACTGTCGGCGATCCGCCAGTTCTATCGCTTCCTGTTGACCGACGGAGCGCGGTTG
>JASHUW010000571.1 GCA_030039815.1 Alphaproteobacteria bacterium | reverse complement strand
GGCGGCGTCACCCTTGCCCTGGTTGATATGGGCGGCGAGGTAGAGGCCGATAAACAGCATGAAGAGCCACGGCAGGAACGCGCCGCCGACGAGATGCATCGCCGCGAGCGCCCATAGCCCGCCGAACAGGCATCCGGCGGTGCGGGTCAGCGCCCGCCAGCCGGGCTCCTGCCGCAGGGCGACCAGGATGACGAACGCCGTCACCGGCGTCTGGCCGAGACCGGGCAGGTCGAGCGCCTCCCAGACCAGCGGAATGAGCGCGATCGCGATGCCGCCGGTGATCGCGATCGCCGCGAGCTCGTGATCGATCGGCCGAACGAAAATGCCCGGCTTGGCCGGCAGGGGCGCATCGAGCTGTGCGGCCGGTGCCAAGGCGTAATCCACCGCGCAGGCGACAAAAACCCCGACAAGGATCTCGAGGCCGCGATAAATCGCGAGATCGAGCGCTTTCCCAGGCGCCGCCAGCGTGCCGAACAGGATCAGCACGACGGTGATGCCGCTCAGCAGCACGGCGTAGCTGTGCTGGACGCGTTCCTGCCCGTAGATCGTGAACGCGGTATAGCCGCCGGCCAGCGCGAGAAACGCGAGGTGATCCTGGACAAGACCGGCGCCGAAATAGCCGATCGCCGCGCCGATCATCGTGCCGATGATGCGATCGACGCTGCGCGCGAGGGTCGCGGCGCGGTCGGTCTGCACCAGGACCACGCCGGAGATGCCGGCCCACCATGGGTTGTCGAGATGCAGCGCCAGCGCCACCAGCACCGCGAGCGTCGTGGCGAGCGCGCTGCGCAGCGCCGCGTTGGCGCGCGGCCCGGTCAGCGTCAGCTGGCGCAGATCGCCCGCGAGATCGTCGGCGAGGCGGGTCAGAGGGTTTGGCACCGGCGGGTTCAGCGGAAGAAGAGCACGCGCGCGTCGGCACCGCTGAACAGCCCCTCTTCGGGCACTGGCGGATCGAGCAGGATGGTCACTTGGAAACGCCGCCTGAGACGTATCCAATCGGTTGTCGGCGCGACGTAGGGCAGGAGCTGGCTTGGCGTTTCGCTGCGCGCAATGGCGCGGCCGACCCCCTGCACATGGCCCGCATGGAAGTGCCAGGGATCGCTATCAAGCCAGACCCAGACGCGATGGCCCGGCGCGACCGAGGCGGCGATGTTTTCCTTGAAATTGGCGACGACCCGCCACTGCGTTGCGTCGACGACGCCGACGATCGCTTCGCCAGCGTGGGCATAAGCGCCGGGGCGCAACGTCAAATTGTTGATATAGCCGGGAACGGGCGCGGTCAGCTGGGTGCGCGACAGGTTGTATTGCGCGAGCGCGAGCTGGGCGCGCGCGACATCGACCTGGGCCTTCGCCTCATCTATCGCGCGCAGGTCGATTTGCGATTGGTTCTGTGTCTGCGCGAGCCGGTCCTGGGCGGCGCGCAGCCGGTCGGTCGCCTGGTCGAACTGCTCCTGCGAGGCGAACTGGTCGCCACTCAGCGTCTTGGCGCGGTCATATTGCTGTTGCGCGAGACGGAGCGCCGCGCCTGCGGCGTCGATACTGGCCGCGTCGTTTGCCTGGGTTTGAGTTTTCACGGCGACGACCGCCTCGAGGCTGGCGACTTGGCGCTGCTTGAGGTCGACGTCGAGTTGGAAAGGCTCGGGATCGATCGCCGCGATCGCGTCGCCGGCGGCGACCTTCTGATTGTCCCTGACCGCAACTGTCTTGACGATCCCGGCGACCTCCGGCGCGATCGGCACAAGGTCCGTCAGCACATAGGCGTCGTCGGTATAGGCGATCACGGCGCTGCCGCCGAAATAGGCGGCGACGCCGACGACGATGACCCCGACGGCGACCCATAACCGCCGATAGCGTCGCCAAATTGAAGGCGCGGGAGCGGTCGCTGACCGGGCGGCTTCTGTCTCGGTCACGGTCATTGCCGAAATCTGGCATGGCCGGCAACTCGCGTCACGCGCGATTGACAGCCGGCCCCACCATGATTTGACTGCCGCCATGGCAGCAGCGGCAAGCAAGATCTCCATCATCGGCGGCGGGTTGGGGGGCTTGAGCGCGGCGTTGGCGCTCCACCGCGCCGGGTTCGAGGTCGATGTCTACGAGCAGGCGCCGGAACTCAACGAGGTTGGCGGCGGCATCAACATGGGGCCGAACGCGGCGCGCCTGCTCTATCGGCTCGGCCTCGGCGACCAGCTCGACCGCGCCGCGGTGCGTCCCGCCTCGGCGCATGTCCGGCGCTGGGACGATGGTCGCACGCTGCAAAAGGCACCGCTCAATCCGCTCTGCGTCGAGCTTTATGGCGCGCCGCATCTGACCGCGCATCGCGCCGATCTGCAGCGCATCATCGCCGCCGGCCTGCCGCCGGAGCGCATCCATCTCGGCCACCGGCTCACCGGCCTCGTCGATCGCGGCGACAAGGTCGAAGCCGAGTTCGCCAATGGCGACCGCGTCGCGGCTGACATCCTCGTCGGCGCCGACGGCATCCATTCGACCGTGCGCACGCTGCTGTTCGGCGTCGAGGAGCCGAACTTCGCCGGCTGCGTCGCCTATCGCGGGCTGGTGCCGGTCGAGCGCATCGCCGATCTCGGTCTCGAGCGCGGCAACCAATCCTGGCTCGGGCCCGGCGGCCATCTCGTGCATTATTTCGTCTCCGCCGGGCGCCTCCTCAATTTCGTCGGCTGGACCGAGCACGACGCCTGGAACCGCGAGGATTGGACCGACCGCGCCACGATCGAACGCGCGCTCGTCGCGTTCCAAGGCTGGCATCCGCAGGTGCGGCGCATCATCTCCGAGGCCGATACCTGTTTCATCTGGGCGCTGTTCGACCGCGACCCGCTGCCCAAATGGTCGGTCGGCCGGGTCACGCTCTTGGGTGATGCGTGCCACCCGATGTACCCGTTCATGGCGCAGGGCGCGGCGCAGGCGATTGAGGACGGTGCGTGCCTCGCCGCGCTGTTGCAGCGCGGCGGCGACCCCGCCGCGACGCTGCGCCGATACGAAGCGACCCGCCTGCCGCGGGTCACCCGCCTCCAGCAGATGTCGCGTGCCAACAAGCACCGCTACCACATGCCGGACGGCCCCGAGCAGATCGAACGCGACGCGGCGATGGTCGCCAACCGCGAGCGCTCGCCCGAGACGATGCGCTGGCTGTTCGGTTTCGATGCGGGCGAGGTGGATTGAAACCGCATGTCATTCCGGGTTCATCGCTTCGCGATGCGCCGGAATGACGGTAGAAGAAAGAACTCGAACAGTGAGAACCCGATGACCTCTTTCACCCTCAACGGCCGCGCCGTCGATGTCGCCGCCGGCGGCGACACGCCGCTCCTCGACGTGTTGCGCAATCATTTGGGGCTCAAGGGCACCAAGTTCGGCTGCGGCCTCGAGCAGTGCGGCTCGTGCATGGTGCTGATCGACGGCGCGCCGGAGAAGGCCTGCGGCAAGGCGCTGTCGACCGTGGCCGGGAAGTCCGTGCTGACCATCGAGGGCCTCGGCACGCCCGCGCGCCCGCACCCGCTGCAAACAGCGTTTCTCGACGAGCAGGCCGGGCAGTGCGGCTATTGCCTGCCGGGTATCCTCATTTCGGCGAAGGCGCTGCTCGACCGAAACCCGGCGCCGTCGCGCCGCGACATCGCCCTGGCGCTCGACGACAATATCTGCCGCTGCGGCAGCCATATCCGCATCCTGAAGGCGGTCGAGCGCGCCGCCGCCGCGATGAGGGCCGCGTCATGAGCGCCCATCCGCCACTCCCGCCGCTGCTGCAAGCCAACCCCCGGCTCGACCAGTGGGTCAAGTTCGCCGTACCCGGCAGGGTCACGGTGTCGACCGGGCGGGTCGAGATCGGCCAAGGCGTGTTGACCGCGATGCGTCAGATCGCCGCCGACGAGCTTGATGTCGCGCTCGACCGCATCGACCTGCAGACCGGCGACACCGACCTCACCCCCAACGAGGGCTACACCGCGGGCAGCCAGTCGATCCAGTATGGCGGGGTGGCGCTGCGCCTCGCCTGTGCCGAGGTCAAGGGCCTGTTGCTCGATGCCGCGGCGGCGCGGGTCGGCGCGGTGCGCGACGAGCTCGCCGTCAGCGACGGCGCGATCACTCGCGCCGGCGCGCCAACCGG
>JASHUW010000056.1 GCA_030039815.1 Alphaproteobacteria bacterium | reverse complement strand
CTGGGGGATGTAGAACTCGTTGTCGAGGATCGAATAGCGGGCGCTGTACTCGTTGACGTTGGCGGTGCGGTGGCGGATCCACTGGCGCGCGACAAAGATCGGCAATTTGACGTGGTACTTGATCTCGCACATCTCGAACGGCGTCGTGTGCCGGTGCCGCATCAGGTACTGGATAAGGCCGCGATCCTCGCTGACGCGGCGGGTGCCCTTGCCGTAGGAGACGCGCGCCGCCTGGACGATCGCGCCGTCGTCGCCCATGTAGTCGATGACGCGGACAAAGCCGTGGTCGAGCACCGGGAGCGGCTCGTAGAGGATGTCCTCCAGCGCCGGCACGGTGGCGCGGCGGGTCGGCCGGGTCTCGGCCCGCTCGGTGGCGATCTCCTGGCGCTGCTCGTCGGTGAGCGGCATCGATCCTCCAAATTCGGTGCGTCCTTCGAGGCCTCGCTGCGCGAGGCACCTCAGGATGAGGGAGGTTTAAGCACTCCCGGCCATCCTCATCCTGAGGTGCGACCGCCCTTCGAGACGCCGCCTCTCAGGATCAGCCTCAAAGGACGCACCGGCGATTGCCTTCGGCCCTCGCGCATCCTATATCTCGATTGTCGGGCAACCGACTATGGCGATAAACGGCTTATGGAATAAGCGTTGCGGACCCGGGGGCGGTACCCGGCGCCTCCACCAATTCCCGCCGGCGGTTTCGGGCCCTTTCGGGAGAATCGCCGGCGCCTTGCGGGGGCGAAACAGGTTCGACGCGCGTGGTAAAGATAAGTACCGTCGCCCGGTATGATACCGCCGTTATCGGGTCATTTTTTAGATGCGAACGATAACTTCGCACCAGAGGCGCTCGCGGCCTAACCCTTCACGGGGTAAAAGCCTAGAGTAACTCGCGGTTCGGGGGGCACCGGGCAACAGAAGCCCCCCACTTCCTCCGCCGGCCCACACCGACGGCCCACTGGGAGCGCCATGCCGCAGGATCTGTTCCACTACGACAAGATGGTCGAGCGGGCGCTGAGAGGCGTGATCCGCGACGTGCTCGCGCGCGTGGCGCAAGAGGGGATCAGGAGCAGCCACCATTTCTATATCGGCTTCGCCACAAGGGCGCCGGGCGTGGTGATCCCGGCGCGGCTGTTGGAGCGCTATCCCGCCGAGATCACCATCGTGCTGCAGCACCAGTTCTGGGACCTCGATGTCGGCGACGAGACGTTCTCCGTCTCGCTCAGCTTCGACAAGCAGATCGAGCGGTTGAGCATCCCCTTCGCGGCGGTGAAGAGCTTCGCCGACCCGTCGGTCGAGTTCGCGCTGGCCTTCGCCGAGCCGCCCGCCGCGGCGAGCAACGAGCCGGCGCTGCCGGCGGTGGTCAAGCCGGACGCCAAGCCCGGGACGGAACGCGGAAAGCCGCCGCCGGGCGAGACCGGGCAGGTCGTCACGCTCGACAGCTTCAGGAAGCGCTAAACGGTCGCACTTTCCTTGACGGGGCGCCTGAAACCGTGATCCTGCGCCAAGCGTAAGGACGAAAGCGTGCAGGGGCGGGCATGAGCGACACCGAGTTCCACGAATTGTTTCCGCTGGGCGACGACGACACGCCGTACAAGAAACTGACGGGCGACTACGTCAGTTCGGCGAATTTCGACGGCGAACGAGTGGTCAAGGTCGCGCCCGAGGCGCTGACCCTGCTGTCGAGCCAGGCCTTTGTCGACTGCGCGCACCTGTTGCGGCCGGCGCATCTCAAATCGCTGTCGGCGATCCTCGACGCCCCCGAGGCGTCGGCAAACGACCGCTTCGTCGCCTACGATTTGTTGAAGAACGCCAATATCGCCGCCGGCAAGGTGCTGCCGATGTGCCAGGACACCGGCACCGCCATCGTCATGGCCAAGAAGGGCCAGCGCGTGTGGACCGGGTATGACGACGCGGCGGCGATCTCGGAGGGCATCCGGCGCACCTATACCGAGACCAATCTGCGCTATTCCCAGGTGGCGCCGCTGTCGATGTACGAGGAGGTCAATACCGGCGACAACCTGCCGGCGCAGATCGACCTCTACGCCGAGCCGGGCGACGCCTACAAATTCCTCTTCATCGCCAAGGGCGGCGGGTCGGCGAACAAGAGCTTTCTCTATCAGCAGACCCGCGCGGTGTTGAACCCGAAGGCGCTGACCCAATTCCTCGACAAGCAGCTGAAATCGCTCGGCACCGCGGCCTGCCCGCCCTATCACCTGGCGATCGTCATCGGCGGCACCTCGGCCGAGCTGAATTTGAAGACGGTGAAGCTCGCGAGCTGCCGCTATCTCGACAGCCTGCCGGCGCGGGGCAACCAATACGGCCAGGCCTATCGCGACCGCGATTTCGAACAGGAGGTGCTGGCGCTGACCCGCGATTTCGGCATCGGCGCGCAGTTCGGCGGCAAGTATTTCTGCCATGACGTGCGGGTGATCCGCCTGCCACGGCACGGCGCGAGCCTGCCGATCGGGATCGGCGTGTCGTGCTCGGCCGACCGCCAGATCCTCGGCAAGATTACCGCCGACGGCGTGTTTCTCGAGGAGCTGGAGACCGATCCGGCGAAATACCTGCCGGAGATCGACGAGAAGGCGTTCAGCGGCGATGTCGTGGCGATCGACTTGTCGCGGCCGATGAGCGAAATCCGCCAGCTGCTGTCGCGCTACCCGGTTAAGACGCGGCTCTCCCTCACCGGCACGCTGATCGTCGCGCGCGACATCGCGCACGCCAAGCTGAAGGAGCGGCTCGACCGCGGCGAAGGGCTGCCGCAATACGTCAAGGATCACC
>JASHUW010000570.1 GCA_030039815.1 Alphaproteobacteria bacterium | reverse complement strand
CGCCGCCAAGCAGCTTGTAGATCGGCTGGCCGAACGCCTTGCCTTTCAGGTCCCACAGCGCGATGTCGAGCGCCGCGAGCGCGCCGGTCAACGCGGCCTCGGGCCCGAGCTTGACGAGACGATGCAGCGCGGTGTCGAGCAGCACGGCATGGTCGAGCGGGTCCTGACCGATCAGCGCCGGCGCGATGTCGCGCGCGATAATGCCGAGCGAGGCGAGCCCGCCCTGCATCGGCGACGCCTCGCCGATCCCCGACAAGCCATCGTCGCAACGGACACGGACAAAGGCGCTGCCTTGCGCCGGCTTGTCGTCGGCCGCCCAGCGGAGCTGGAAGGCTTCGATCTTTTCGATCTTCATCGCATCACTCTCTTCCGCCCGGGACGCTCGCGCGGCACAAAAGATCAGGACCAAGCCATTGGATAACAACAAAACCGCATCGCGGAACAGGAGGATAACAGGCGGGCGCATCAGGAGGAAAGGCGCGGGGAACAGGTGGAGGGCCGAAAGGGCGGACATGGACTGGAGCAGATGCGGTTTTTCGATGTGTCGAGAATATATGTTCCTTCTTTGTTCCTTCAAGACACGGGGGCCGCAATCGACCGCAGTTCCTTGACGGCGATGCGCGCCAACGTGCTAGGCTGAACGCCGATGGGCGACCTCATCGCATCTCCCCGGGTCAATTTCATAATTGTCATTTTCATCCAACTCATCATTTTTGTCGTCGCTCAGTTTTTGGCACGAACTCGCCTTCGTGAGGCCCTGTTCGTCTTGTGCGTCGCGGCAGCCGTTGGGCTGCCAATCGGAATATTTTTCGATATCTGGGCTGGCTCAAGTCTTGGCTTCTTCCATTATCTAATCCCGCCGGGCCTCATATTTGCCACGCTCAACGCGGTTCTCTCGTACGGACTGGCGATCGGAACGGCAGCAGCATTTGCGGGAGCTTTCTTCAACCGCTGGAGCCCGGTTCTGCGGCACGTCATCACCGTATTCGGGCTCGCCGCAGCCTTGGCGGCGATCCTATTTGCGCGCTCGGAACAGCTCCTGCTTTCCCGCATGTTTGGCGCAGGCATTGCGATCATCAGCGGGATCGAAGTCGGGGTTGTGTGGACCAGACGCAGCGGTCCGTTTTTGACGGCCCTTCGAGGCAATATACGACCCCTTCTGCTGCTCTGGGGCCAGAGCATGGCGGTGGGGCTCTGTTATGAGCTGGCAAACCATTTTTTTCCCGTTTGGCAATGGGCCTTGGCGGATGCGGAGAATAAAGTGGCCGTGGAATTCGTAATCGTGGGGTTCGGCTATATTATCTTATTCTATCCGATCGTCTTTTTCTGGCAGGTTCTCTTTAGAGATCGCGCACGGACTCTATAAGCTTAGAGGTGACCATAAAGACCTGGACGGCGTAGATCGCCGTGAGGACCGATAGAGCTCGCGGGCTAAAAGGCCAGATATTGATCTCACGTAACGTCCTGTACGCCTCAAGCATTCGTGTCGCCCGATCCTTGTCCGCAGGCTCCGGGTCGGCCAACGCATCAATCGAAGCGACCAAAAGGCGCCGATTGAGCGCCGGGCTTAATTGAGCCAGGGCGCGGTACTGTGCGCGCGAGACGGCTTTTGCCACCGCCTTGAGAGGCAGGATCGCGATAACGGGTATCGCCACGGTGCCGAGCGTCGCGAGTAACCACACCACTGGCGTGCTCTCGAGCCCGAGGTACCCATAATAAGTCGCAACAAAAATTGCGCCGGCAAATACAATGGAAGACAACCATATATACAAAATCAGCTCCCCAATCGGCAGCAGGCCATTGCAGCCATCGGGGTGGTACGGTTGCAGGTTTATGTCGTCCTTGAACACGCTGGAAATCATCAGCACGGCGCATGTCAACAATAGCAATCCCTGAGTACCGTAATACACCATGAGAAACTCGTTTGCGGCGAACAGCAGGCCGGCGGAGCCGTGCGCGCTGGAGCCCCACCAGTACTCAAAACGCTTGTCAAAATGCAGCGAAACAAAAAATATCAAGACGGGAACAGCAATAACGAGAGAGGCAATGCGCCCACCCCAGTGATTGGCGATTTTCCGGTATTTCCCATAGACACGGTGGATTTTTTTGAAATCGGAATTCGGTAATTGTTCGTTCGTCAGATTATTGAATGTCGCATGAAGTTTGCGAACGAAGACCGAGGCAAAACCCGCTCCCAACGCCAAAACCGGAGAAAACAATAGGTGCGATCGATCATCGAGATAGGGGATCGGGTCTCCATCCGCATGTTTTGTGAAAATCGCTAACAGCGCTTGCTCAATTGTTTTTGGATCTGGGTGTATCGCCACATGAGTACCTCCGACAGACAGAAGCGTCCCGTCGATCATGCAGGCGATAAGCGGCAGTCCCCAATAGCCGCAAAGCAGCATCAATCCTACGCCCCAGCCAGGGGTATTTAGCCGAAACAGGAATAGTTTCAATAAGATACCGGTTGCCCACGGGCTGAAAGCATCGTTGGGCGCCTGGTCCAGAATTGGCGCGGCGTCGCGGGGCTCGGTTCGGACGATGTGCAATCGCTTGCGTAACAGCCGGGTTCTGGCCATTCGACCGACCCTTGGTTCTTGCCCAGGCTCTTGATTGTTGCCGACGAGAGCGCTGGCTTCAACCCTCCATTGAGGCTCAGACGCTCTGAAGCCGTTGCCGTCGAGAGACACTACTTCGACGGGTCAGAGTCGGGCAACGGTGAAGACTGCTCCGACGGATCATAATCCCACCCTCCCGAAGGCGTTCCGAGAACCGCCTCGCGTAAAACGTCGGGCGTGGGCTCTTCATCCCCGCTTTCGTGGGTTACCGATTGTCGCTGTGCGAAACCCGGACCGACGTTGAAAGGCGTCAGTAGTTCGAAATCTCGACAAGGTTCTGGTCGGGGTCGCGGATATAGACCGAGGTGATGGTGCCGATCGCGCCGGCGCGCGGCCCGGGGCCGGTGATGATCGGCACGCCGCATTTGCCGAGATGCGCGACGACCTCGGCGATCGGCGTCTCGGTGATAAAGCACAGGTCGCCCGAGCCGCAGGTCGGCTTGTCGGCGACGAGGCCGGGGATGTTGTCGGCCGGGTGCAGGTTGATCTTCTGCTGGCCAAAGCGCAGCGCGGTGCGGCCCTCGCCGAACCGCACCACCTCCATGCCGAGCACCTTCGTATAGAAGTCGCAGGTCTTGGCGATGTCGGCGACGGTCAGCACGAGGTGGTCGAGGCGGGCGATCTGCATGCGGAACCTCCCTTCATACTCTGTCATTCCGGGGCGTGCACACAGCGAGCGAACCCGGAACCCATGAACGCGAACGGCGCCAATTTGGCGAAGCCTGTGTTCATGGGTTCCCGCTTTCGCGGGAATGACAGTAAAGAATAATCGGCAGGATGCGAATAAGCGGGAGGAACGCGATGAACCGGCTCGACGGCAAGGTGGCGCTGATTTCCGGCGCGGCGCGCGGCATCGGCGCGGAAACGGCAAAGCTGATGATCGAGGCCGGCGCCAAGGTCGCGATCGGCGATTTGCTGGACGAGCGCGGCCGCGAGACCGCGCGGGCGCTCGGCGGCGACGCGCTCTACCACCACCTCGACGTGACGCAGGAGGACTCGTGGGCCGCGATGATCGCCGCGGCGACGGCGCGGTTCGGCGGCATCGACATCCTCGTCAACAATGCCGGGATGTTCCTCGGCAAGGGGATCGAGGAGGCGAGCCTCGACGAGTGGTCGCGGCTGGTCGCGATCAACATGACCGGGGTGTTTCTCGGCACGAAACTCACCCTGCCGGCGCTGCGCGAGCGCGGGCAGGCGAGCGCGCATGGCAGCGCCATCGTCAACCTCG
>JASHUW010000569.1 GCA_030039815.1 Alphaproteobacteria bacterium | reverse complement strand
CCGGCGCCGCGCTTTTTCATCTCGTCGGCGAGCGCGGCTGGCGGGTTCTGGTCCTCGACCCCGAACACGCCGAACAGCGGGCAATGCAGGTTCGGCATCAGGTCGAGCACCTTGGTCGGGCGCGACGGGGTGGTCTCGGCATCGGGCGTGGCGCGGTGGATGAACCCGCCCCAGCAATCGACTGCGGCATCGACTTTCGAACTGCTGCAGGCGAACAGCAGCGTGTGCCGCCCGCCCGAGCAGAAGCCGATCGCCCCGACCTTGCCGGTCGCGCCGGGTAGCCGGCGCAGGAAATCGGCGGAAGCTTCGAGGTCGCCGACCGCCTGGCTGTCCTTCAGCCCGAACATGACCGGAGCCACCGTGGCGAAGTCGCCCGGGTCGCTCGGATTGCCGTCGCGCCAGTAGAGGTCGGGGGCGATCGCATTGTAGCCGATATTGGCGAAGCGCCGCGCCAGGTCGCAGATATGGTCGGCGAGGCCGAACGCCTCCATGATCACGACGATTCCAGGATGGCTGCCGGTGTCGTTCGGCTGCGCGAGATAGGCCGGGATTTTCGTGCCGCCGACCGGCACATGGACAAAACCGCCCTTGATTTTGCTGGGGTCGGTGACGAGACCGGGTACGTTGGCCATCGCTTCCTCCATTCGTGGGGTGGCGCAGCTTAGCCGCGCCGCCGTGCCTTGCGAAAGGGCGGCGAGCGCCGGCCTAGACGATCGCCGGATCGTCCTTCAGCACCCGCCGCGCGAAATAGCAGAAGGTCGCGCCGATGATGCTGGCGCGCAGCCGGTAGTCATGCGCCTCCTGCGCTTCCTTTGCGCCGATCGGCTTGATCGTGCCGGCGGCGCGCGCCATCAGCTGCAGCCTTGCCGTGCGTTCGAGGAAGAGCGCCAGCATCGCCGCCTCCTCGACCGTGGTGCAGGCGGTGACGAGGCCGTGATGCGCCAACAGCGCCGCGCGCTTGTCGCCAAGCACGCCGGAGATGATGCGGCCCTCCTCGTCGCCGATCGGCACGCCCGGCCATTCCGGCAGATAGGCGCAATCGTCCCAGAACACCGCGCTGTCCATATGCGCCACCGCCAGCTTCTCGCCGATCATCGACAGCGCCGAGGTGTGCGGCGGGTGGGTGTGAATGATCGAATTGACCGCTGGCCGCTTGCGGTAGATCCACAGGTGAAAGCGGTTCGACGGGTTGGGCATGCCCTCGCCCGCGACGACGTTGAGGTCGTCGTCGACCAGCAGCAGATTGTCGGCGCTAATCTCGTCGAGGCCGAGCCCGAAGCGCATCGTCCAGTAGGTGCCGGACCGCTCGCCGCGCGCGGTCAGCTGCCCGGCAAGCGCCGAGCTGTGCTCCTCCGCGGCGAGGATGCGGCAGGCAAGCGCCAGCTTTTGCGGCGCCGACCACTCGGCGACGTCGAGATGCCGGTTCATGTCGGCGGCGGAGGTGCGGCTGTATTCTTCCTTGCGCCTGACGATCGCTGCCATGTGTCCCTCCCTGGTACGGCGAAGGCTGGGTTTATGTTACCGTCCGCCGCGCTTGGACAATCGCATATACGAGAATTGCCGATGCCCGCAATCGCCCCGCCCCGCCCGCTTGTCGAAGGCCGCTCGGCCTGGATCGGCGCCGAATTGGCGCGCCATCCGGAGACCTGGACCTACCAGCTCTCCGCGACCGAGATCGCCGAGCTCGAAGCTGCCGCCGCTGCGGTGCGCGGGCGCGACCTCGCCGGGCTGGGCCGCGACGATTTCGCGCTGCCGACGCTCGGGCCGGTGCTCGAAAACATGCGCGAGGAGGTGCTGCACGGCCGCGGCTTTGTGTTGATCCGCGGCCTCCCGGTCGAGGGCAAGCCGATCGAGGACAGCGCCGCCGCCTATTGGGCTATCGGCACGCGCTTCGGCAACCCGCGCTCGCAGAACGCGATGGGGCACCTCCTCGGCCATGTGCGCGACCTCGGCCTCGCCACGGCCGACCCCAACGTGCGCACCTACCAGACCACCGAGCGCCAGCATTTCCACACGGATTCATGCGACATCGTCGGCCTCTTGTGCCTCAAGACCGCGCGCCAGGGCGGCCTCTCGTCGATCGTCAGCTCGATGGCGATGTACAACAAAATGGCGCGGACCCGCCCCGATCTGGCGGCGCGGCTGTTCCTGCCGTTCCCGACCGACCGCCGCGGCGAGGTGCCGGTGGGCGAAAAGCCGTATTTCGACATTCCGGTGTACAACGATTTCGCGGGCCACCTCTCGGCGATCTACTCCGGTACCTATATCCGCTCCGGCCAGCGCTTCCCGGACGCGCGTCGCCTGACGGCCGAGGACATCGAGGCGCTCGACTTGTTCGACGACCTCGCCAACGACAAGGGATTGCGGCTCGACATGGAGCTGCGGCCGGGCGACATGCAGTTCCTGCACAACCACACCTGCCTGCACGACCGCACCGCCTTCATCGACTGGCCGGAGCCGGAGCGCAAGCGGCATCTGCTGCGGCTGTGGCTCGCCGCCCCGGGCGCGCGTCCGCTGCCCGAGGTGTTCGCGGCGCGCTACGGCTCGACGACGATCGGCGACCGCGGCGGCATCATCTGCGAGAAGACCCGCCTCCACGCCCCGCTGGAACCGGTTTAGCCCTGCCTTCGTCCACCCCCGCCCTCGGGCGGACGAGGGGTGAAAGGGCTTATTCCTTCGCCGTCTTCAGCTTCAGCCCCAGCAGCGGCACGATCGCCTCGGCGGGCAGCTTTGAGAAACTATGCGGCGTCTCGAACAGCGCCACCGGCTGCGGCCCGAGCTTGACGTGATCGAGCTCCCAATGAAGGCGGGCCACCCGGCCGCTGGTGCGGGTGAAGATGCCGTCGAGCTTCATCGGGATGCCGCTGTCGCTGAGCCACAGGAACCCTTCGCCGTGACCCTCCGGCACGGTTTCGTCGATCGCGTATTTGGTGGTCGGGATGCCGTTGACCACCTCGTGGCCGACCGGCTTGCGGGTGAGGCGCGGGTCGGCGAAGAGGTGCAGCTCGGGCGGCAGCAGGAACTCGACGACGGTATGCAGCTTGGGCAGCACCAAATCGGCGATCGGCGTATCGGCATGCAGCACGAACGCCGCCGGGATGCCGTTGAGGTTCTGCTCGTGCCGCTCCTCGCCGGGCATCGTCCACATCTTGCCCTGATAGGTCTTGCCGTCGACGATCAGCGTGCGGTCGGCGCTGAAACCCACCTTGGCTTCACCGAGCGTCATCGCCGAAGCCGAAACGGCCGCCGTCACGGCAAAGAAAAAGGCAATGATCCCGGCGCGCATGGTTTCTCCCCGGAGCTCCGTCGCCGCAGGTAGCGCGCGAATAAGGCGGTTTCGCGGCGGGTCCAGCGTGCCGCATCGAAATTTGCCGATATCTCGGGGTCAGATTCAGCGCAAATTTCGGATGCGAAAGCACGCCCGCCAATTATATCAAGCCGGTGTGGTTTTCGGATTTGACGCTCGCAATCGAGATTTCCACCAGGGTTTTACGAACGTCCAATCCGCCACACTGGACAGCGAGGGGGAAGGCAATATCCTCTGTCCTCGGGCGTATAATTGGCGTCGTTTATGCAACAGTCGCGGCAGCAGAGCGAGGGACGATGAGCGGAAGGATCGACGCGCGGCTCAAGGAACTCGGCATCGAGCTGCCGCAGGCGACCGCGCCGGTGGCGAACTACGTGCCCTACACGGTCGCCGGCAGTCTCGTCATCGTCTCGGGGCAGGTCACCTTATGGGGCGGCAAGGTCGAATATGTCGGCAAGCTTGGTCGCGAGCTCGGCGTCGAGGACGGGCAGAAGGCGGCGCGGCTCTGCGCGCTCAACATCCTGACGCATCTCAAAACCGCTTGCGGCGGCGACCTCGACCGTGTGAAGCGGGTGGTGCGCCTGGGCGGTTTCGTCAACTGCACGCCGGAGTTCACCGAGATGCCGCAGGTGGTCAATGGCGCTTCCGACCTGATGGTCGAGGTGTTCGGCAGCGCCGGCCGACACGCCCGTGCCGCGGTCGGGGTGGCGTCGCTGCCGCTGGGGGTCGCGGTCGAGGTCGAAGCCATGTTCGAGATCGCCTGAGCGCCATGGATACCGGCGAACAGATCGCGCTGACCGTCCATCCGTCGATCGCCGAGATTCCGGCGGCGGAATGGGATGCCTGCGCCGGCGACGTGAACCCGACGCTTAGCTACACGTTTCTGCAGGCGATGGAGGAAAGCGGCTCGGCGACCGCCCGCAGCGGCTGGGCGCCGCAGCATCTGTCGCTCGCCGACGCGGCCGGGTGGATCATCGGCGTCGTGCCGCTTTACTTAAAGAGCCATTCCTACGGCGAGTACGTGTTCGATTACGGCTGGGCCGACGCCTATGAGCGCGCCGGCGGGCGCTATTACCCGAAGGCGCTCTCGGCGGTGCCGTTCACTCCGGTGCCGGGGCCGCGCCTCCTGGTCGCGCCCGACGCACCGCCCGATACCCAGGCGATGCTGATCGCCGGGCTTGCCGAATTCACCCGCCAGCGCGGGATTTCATCGCTGCACGTCAATTTCCCGGAAGATGCCGACGCCGAGGCACTGTTCGAGGCCGGGTTCCTCAAACGCATGGGTCAGCAATTCCACTGGACCAATGAGGGCTACAAGACCTTCGGCGATTACCTCGCCGCGCTCAATTCCCGCAAGCGCAAGGCCGTCAACAAGGAGCGGCGCGAGGCGCTGGCCCCCGGCCTCGAGATCGACGTGCTGACCGGCGCCGATCTTCAGCCCAGGCACTGGGACGCGTTCTACCGCTTCTATCTCGCGACCTCTGACCGCAAATGGGGCTCGGCCTATCTCAACCGCAAATTCTTCGCGCTGATCGGCGAGCGCATGGCCGACAAGATCGTGCTGGTCATGGCGCGCAGGGGCCGGGAGTACGTCGCCGGCGCGTTCAACATCCTGGGGCGCGAGACGATCTACGGCCGCAATTGGGGCAGCTACGGCGACTACAAGATGCTGCACTTCGAGTGCTGCTATTACCGGGCGATCGAGTTCGCGATCGACCACGGGCTGAAGCGCGTCGAGGCCGGCGCGCAAGGCCCGCACAAATTGCAGCGCGGCTATCTGCCGGTGCCGACCTACAGCGCGCACTACATTCCCGACCCGAATTTCCGCCGCGCCGTCGCGCAATTCCTCGCCCGCGAGCGCGAGATGGTCGCCGAGAAGATCGAGCACCTTGCCGAGCACTATTCGCCCTTCCGCCACACCGAGGACGAGCCGGCGGAGGATTAATTCTACGGAGAAGCTACGGCAGCGGCGACAGGTTGGGCGGCTGGTCGGCCTCTGCATAGGCCGCGAAGCTTTGCTCGATGGCCTCGCGCGGCAGGTCGCGGGTGATGAAGACGATCCGCGTGCGGTGATCGTCCGACGGCCATGCGGGGAGCAGCACCGGCGGGTGAAACAGGTGCTGCACCCCGTGCAGCACCACCGGCTGGCCCGGCCGCTCGTCGATCGCGACGATCGCCTTGATCCGCAACAGGTCGGCGCCGCGCATCGAGGTCAGCGCGTCGAGCCAACCCGAGAGCGCCGTCCACGACATCGGCTTGTCGCGGGTGATGCAGAACGACGAGATCTGCGCGTCGTGGCGGTTC
>JASHUW010000568.1 GCA_030039815.1 Alphaproteobacteria bacterium | reverse complement strand
GCAGGACAGCACGATCGGCGGCGCTGCCCGAGGCGTGGGTCGGCGCGGCGCAGGCGGTGGGGCAACGGGTGATGCCTTTGGCGCGAATAAAAGCAGCGATCTCGGCCTCGTAATTCTGCGGCATGGTTCGCTCTCCCTCGGACGACCATCAATTGGCGATGCCGTCATGATCGCGATGCCCGGGCGGCGACGAAATCCGGTTTGTCCCTAAGGAAGATTGCGTAAGGAACACTACGTAGTCTAAGGCGCCGCGCGCTTGATCCGCATCAAGTTGTGGGCATGCCAGTTCGTGCAGAGTGCGAGACCACAGGTAGAACCCGATGTCAGTCCGCAATCTCGACCGGCTGTTCAAACCCACCTCGGTCTCGCTGATCGGCGCGACCGATCGTGCCGGCTCCGTCGGCGCCGTGGTGCTGCGCAACCTACGGCGCGGCGGGTTTGGCGGCACGCTGATGCTGGTGAGTCCCCGCCACCACGAGATCGACGGCATGGTGGTCTACGCCGACGTCGCGCACCTGCCGCTCGCGCCCGACCTCGCGGTCATCGTGACACCGCCCGACACGGTGCCGGGGCTGATCGCCGAACTCGGCGATCGCGGCACCAAGGCAGCGGTTGTCATCACCGCCGGCTTCGGCGAGCTGGGAGCGGCCGGTCGAGCCCTGCAGCAGGCGGCGCTCGATGCGGCGCGGCCGCATCTCCTTCGGCTGGTCGGCCCGAACTGCGTCGGTATCATGGCGCCGCGGATCGGGCTCGACGCGAGCTTTTCGCACCTCGCGCCGCCGGCGGGCGATATCGCCTTTGTCAGCCAATCAGGCGCAATGATCACCGCCATGCTCGACTGGGCGGCACCGCGCGGCATCGGCTTTTCCCATGTGGTTTCGCTCGGCGACATGGCGGATGTCGATTTCAGCGACATGCTCGACTACCTCGCCGCCGACGCCGGCACGCGCGCCATCCTGCTCTACATCGAAGGAATCACGAACGGCCGCAAGTTCATGTCGGCGGCGCGCGCCGCCGCGCGGACCAAGCCGGTGCTGGTGCTCAAGGCGGGGCACTCGGCCGCCGGCGCCAAAGCCGCGCATTCCCACACCGGCGCGCTCGCCGGGAGCGACGCGGTCTTCGGCGCCGCCTTCGCCCGAGCCGGGATGCTGCGCGTCGCGACCATGGCCGAGCTGTTCGAGGCCACCGAAACCTTGGCGCTGACCCGCGAGCAGAAGGGCGACCGCCTGGCAATCGTCAGCAATGGCGGCGGCGCCGGGGTGCTCGCGACCGATGCGCTCGCCGCCCAGGGCGGAACGCTTGCCGCGCTTGCGCCGGAAACCATCGCCGCGCTCGACAAGGTGCTCCCACCGACCTGGAGCCGCGGCAACCCGATCGACATTATCGGGGACGCACCCGGCGCGCGATATGCGGCGGCATTGGAGAGCGTGCTTGCCGATCGCGGCGTCGATGCCCTGCTCGTGCTGAACTGCCCGACCGCCCTGGCCAGCCCCGAGGAAGCCGCACAGGCGGTGGTCGAGACAGTGCATCGGCACGCCACGACCCATCCGCCGAGGCGCAACATTTTTACCGCCTGGCTCGGTGAGCAGACGGCGGCTTCGGCGCGCCGCCGCTTCGAGACGGCGGCTATTCCGACCTACGAGACGCCCGAAGCAGCAGTTTCCGGGTTCTTGCACCGCGTCCGCTACCAGCGCAACCAGGCGCTGTTGATGGAGACGCCGCCGGCACGCGCCGAGCGCCCTCTCCCCGATGCGGCAGCCGTGAAGCCGGTCATCGCCAAGGCCCTCGCCGCCGGCCAATCATGGCTCGATGCGGGAAGCGTGGCCGCGGTTCTCTCCGCCTACGGCATCCCGCAACCGCGCGCGTGCAATGCCGGCGATGCCGACGCGGCGGCCGAACTCGCTGGCGAGATCGGGTTCCCGGTCGCGCTCAAGATTCGCTCGCCCGACATCACCCACAAATCCGATATCGGCGGCGTCGCGCTGGGCTTGCGCGACGAGGCCGAGGTGCGCGCCGCGGCGAGCGCGATGCTCGCGCGTGTCAGCGCGGCTCGCCCCGAAGCGCGGATCGACGGCGTTGTCGTGCAGCAGATGATCAAACGTCCGGGCGCGGTCGAATTGCTCGCAGGGCTCAATGACGACGCGGTGTTCGGGCCGGTCGTCGTCTTCGGCCAGGGCGGTACCGCCGTAGAGGTCGTTCGGGACAGCGCGGTGGCGCTGCCGCCGCTCAATTTGCTCCTGGCGCGCGCGCAAATGGAGCGGACGCGGGTATGGCGCCTGCTCCAGGCCTATCGCGGCAAGCCGGCGGCGGCGATCGACGCGATCGCGGATGTATTGATCAGGCTTGGGGAGCTGGCCGCCGACAACCCGGAGATCAGGGAGCTCGACATCAATCCCTTGCTGGCCGACGCCGATGGTGTGATCGCGCTCGACGCCCGCATTCGTATTGCCGAGGCCGCGGTTCCGGGCGCTTCACGGTTCGCGATCGCGCCCTACCCCAAGCATCTTGAGTCGGTCGACAGCGCACGCGACGGAACCCCGGTCGCGCTGCGCCCGGTGCGGCCCGAAGACGAGCCGCTGCTGCAAGACCTGTTCGCGCATATGAGCGCCGAGGACCAGCGGCTGCGGTTTTTCGCTCCGATGCGCGAATTGAGCCACGCGCTCGCCGCGCGCCTGTCGCAAATCGATTACGACCGCGAAATGGCGCTCATCGCACTTCATGACGGCGTACCGCTCGGCGTCGCGCGGTATGCCGCCGACCCCGACCGGCTGCGCGCCGAATACGCGGTCGCGGTGCGCAGCGACCGGAAGGGGCGCGGCGTCGGCTATCTGCTGATGACGCGGCTCATCGAGGTCGCGCGCCAAGTCGGCATCGGCGAGCTGTTCGGCGAGGTGCTGCACGAGAACAAGCCGATGCTCGATATGTGCCGCATCCTGGGCTTCACGCTCGCGGCAGACCCGAGCGACGCCGCGGTCACGATCGTGCGCAAGCAACTCACCGCTGCGGCCTGACGCATCAGCGGAAAGCGGGCTTGCGGAGATCGTTGCCCGATTGAGGCAGATCAAAGCGCCCTGGCGCGATACCCCTATCGTGGCAACACCAAGCTAACGAGGCGATCGATGCTGAAGACCCCGCTCGAACAACTGGCGTACATTGTCGAGAAGGCCCGCGAATTTGACGCCGAGACGGCGCCAAGCGACGCCGATTCCGGCTCCAACCCAAGCGACGACGGCGATGTCGCGATCCTCGAAGCCACCGGCGACAACCCGACCGAAGAGGAACTTGAGGCGGCGCTGAACGCGCTCGACGACGAGCAGCGGACCGAAATTCTGGCCCTCATGTGGGTCGGCCGCGGTGATTTCGATCGCGACGAGTGGGCCGCCGCGCTCGCCCAGGCGCGCGATATCCACAACGAACACGAGACCAGCTATCTGGTCGGCACGCCGCTGCTCGCCGACTATCTGGAAATCGGCCTCGATCTACTGGGTTATTCGCTCGAGGATTACGAGAAAGACCGACTCTAACCATTGGGAATGAGGGCTTCGATGTCGCTGCACCCGATCATCGACAAGGCGGAAGTCGGCATCGACTTCCCGGACAAGTATTACAGCGGCGGGTTCGGCCGCGACTGCAGCTTCGAGGCGCGCGCCGAAGACGACGGCGTGCTGATTCGGCTGGTTCGCGGCGGCACCGACAAGCGGGCCGCAGCGATTCATCTGCATCATTTCCTCCTCGCGGGAATTATCGAAGAACTCGCCCGCTCCCTATCCGAGCGCGAGCCGATCGACGACACGCACCGCGAGCCGCTGCTTGCCGCGGCCCGCAGCTTTGCAGCGGCGCTCGAGAAGGCCGGTACGTAGCTTTCCTTAGGAGCAAACCGGATTCCGGCGGCGGAGCG
>JASHUW010000567.1 GCA_030039815.1 Alphaproteobacteria bacterium | reverse complement strand
TACGGGCGCGACATCCGCACTTCGCCGCACGATCCGAAGGTGATGTACGCGGCGCTGTCACCAGCGGCGCGCTCGACCGACGGCTCGGTCTACAAGAGCACCGATATCGGCAAGACCTGGACGCGCTTCGACCACGACATCAAGGCCGACGCGACGATGATGGGCGTGACGGTCCATCCGCGCGACCCGAACCAGGTCTACGCGGTGTCGCGCGTCGGCCAGATGTTCGGCACGCAGGACGGCGGCAAGAGCTGGCACGAAAGCCGGCTGCCCGAGGGCGTGCGCGACGCGTATTGCGTGGCGGTGGGGTAATTTTGCGATTTCCCTCTCCCCGCCAAAGGGGAGAGGGAAACGTGAAGCGTCAGGAAAACGTGGCGATCGCCGTCGCGGCGCGCCTGGGTGCGCCTACCGGACGTATTGCAGATTCCCGTTGATGTTCTCGATTCCGAAGATCGGGATCGACGTCTGGGTGAAACCGCCGTCCATGCGCCGGCACGTCGCCGACAGCGTGGCGCCGGTGACCGTGATATCGGTGCAGCTGTTCTGGAACGTGCTCCGATACCCCATCCCGTTGAAGCGCAGCCGGCCGTTGATGTTTTCCATGCCGGGGATCTGGATCTGCGACTGGTTGAAGCTGCCGTCGATCCGGCGGCACTGGGCGAACAGGGTGCTGCCGGCCGCGCCGATATGGGTGCAGCTCATCTGAAACGTGCTGGGCACTTGCGCGGAAACGGAGATCCCGCCAAGTGGCGCGACCGCCAAAGCCAACGCTGCCACCCGGACGAATTGTCGGCGCCTCGTACCCATCATCGCCCTCCCCGCTGTCGCTCGGCGTTAATTCGGGCGAAACATAGAATAGTTCGCGATGGTTCGCGTCAGTCGGTTTGATCCCGCAGCGCGATGGCTTGGGCGAGCGCGAGGGTGCGCCGAGCCGCCTCGACATGTAGGTTTTCGACGAGCCGGCCGTCGACCACGACGATGCCCCGGCCCGCGGCGAGCGCCGCGCCATGCGCGGCGATGATTTTCCTCGCCTCGGCGATTTCGTCGGCGCTCGGCGCGAAGGCTTCGTTGGCCGGAGCGACCTGCTTCGGGTGGATCAGGGTCTTGCCGTCGAAGCCGAGCGCGCGACCCTGGGCGCAGATCGCCGCAAACCCCGCCTCGTCGGCGAGATCGAGATGCACCCCGTCGAGCGCGGCGAGGCCATGCGCCCGCGCCGCCAGCAGCACCAATTGCAGCGAGGTGATGAGCGGCAGCCGGTCCGGCGTGTGGCGGGCCTGCAAATCCTTGGTGAGGTCGGACGTGCCCATGACCAGCGCCGCGACGCGCGGATGGGCATCGGCGATCTCCGCGGCGGCGAGCACGCCTTTCGGCGTTTCGATCATGCACCAGATCGCGAGGCTCGCCGGCGCGCCCGCCATGTCGAGCGCCGACACGGTGCCCCGCACCCGATCGGCGGTCTCGACCTTCGGCAGCAGCACTGCGTCGAGATGCATCACCGCGGCGGCGCGCAGATCCTCGGCGCCCCATTCGGTGTCGAGGCTGTTGACCCGCAGCACCAGCTCGCGCTTCCCGTAACCGCCCTGCCCCACCGCCGCGGCCACCGCCTGGCGCGCCGACACCTTCGCGTCGGGCGCGACGGCGTCTTCGAGATCGAAGATCAATCCGTCGGCCGGCAGCTCGCGCGCTTTTTCGAGCGCGCGGGCATTGGCGCCCGGCATGAACAGCACGCTGCGGCGGGGACGAAGAGGTGCGGCCATCATGTCCTCAGAGAATTACCTGTCGCGAACGCCGTTCCGATATAATCCGAGACCAGCGAATTTGTGAGACCGCGAATGCAAGGCACCCCGACATCACCGCAACAGCAGGAGCAGAGCCTCGGCGCGTGGCTCGGTTTCTGGATCCAGTTTGTCGTGCTCGCCGCGCTGGCGATCCTCGGCCTCCGTATCGGCAGCGACGGCGCGACCGGCGACTACGCGACCGGGCTGATGCTGACGGTAGGGGCGATCCTTCTCGCCTTTCTGCGGTTGAAGGCGCATTTCGACGGCGTCGGCGACGACTGGACGAGTTTCCTCTTCGTCGACAGACCGGGGCAACTCGTTGTCGTGATCCCGCTCTTCACGGTCATCGCGCTCGCCGGGCTGTTCATGGGCGCGGGCGCGCCGGACAGTCTGCAAGGCGCGGGGGTGGCGCTGTTCGTGGTCAGCGGCCTCGTCATCTTTCTCAGCCTGAAGCGCGTGTTCGACAAGCTCGATTCCGAGCCGTAATGGCGACAGTCCTTTCCGTCCAGTCGCGCGTCGCTTACGGCCATGTCGGCAACGCCGCGTCGGTGTTTCCGCTACAGTGTTTGGGCGTCGAGGCCTGGGCGCTCGATACGGTCGCCTTCTCCAACCACACCGGGTACGGAAGATGGCGCGGCGACGTGGTCGCCGCCGAGACCGTCGCGACGCTGTTCGAGGGCATCGCCGATCTCGGGGTGCTGGCGAGCATCGACGCGGTGCTGTCGGGCTATATCGGCACGGCGGAGACCGGCGCGGTGCTGCTCGACATTGTCGACCGCGTCAAGGCGGCGAACCCGCGCGCCCTATTCTGCTGCGATCCGGTGATCGGCGACACCGACACCGGCTCCTATGTGCGCGAGGGGGTGGCGGAGTTCTTCCGTGACGCCGCGCTGGCGACGGCCGATATCGTCACCCCGAACCGCTTCGAGCTCGAATACCTGACCGGCCGCGCGGTCGGCGATTTGTACGAAGCGGCGGCGGCCGCGGCGGCGCTGCGCGCGCGGGGGCCGAAGACCGTGCTGCTCACCAGCCTTTCTCTGGTCCCCGAGCATCTGACGATGCTGGTGAGCGGCGATGAGGGCGCCTGGGCGGTGGAAACCCCGCGCCTGCCGATCGAACTCAACGGCTGCGGCGACGTGACCGCGGCGCTGTTCCTCGGCCACCTGCTGCAGGGCGCCGGCTTCGCCGACGCGCTGAGCCGCACCGCCGCGTCGATGTTCGCGGTGATCGAGACGACGGTGCGGCTCGGGCGCTACGAGCTGGCGCTGGTCGCCGCGCGCGAGGAGCTGGCGCGGCCGAGCCGGATCTTTCCATCGCGGCGACTATAAAATTTGTCGTTCCGGGGCGGCCGGAAGGCCGAGCCTGGAACCCATGAACACGGACCGCGAAAGCCTGGCGGAGGCCGGTGGTCATGGGTTCCCGCTTGCGGGGGAATGACAATCACGGGAGTGGCCGACGCAGCCGGTAGAGCACGTGGCGGACCAGGGGATGCCCATCGGGCACGCGCGGATGGTCGAAATCGCCATCGATGTCGCGTACCATGCCGAGCCGCTCCATCAAGCGCCACGAGCGGCGGTTCGGCGGAGTGGTGATGGCGACGATCTCCTCAAGCCCCAGCCTGTAGAAGCCGTCCTCGATCACCGCGCGCGCCGCCTCATAGGCGATGCCGCGT